>JAFGGF010000280.1 GCA_016930735.1 Prolixibacteraceae bacterium | reverse complement strand
GGCAAATAAAAAGGGACGCTCCACCACATCACCCTGAATCGAGGTACTGGTATACCCATCCATCAAGGTAAAAGGAGCGCGTCTCGTAAGGGGACACAGAACCTCTACCGTTCTGATGGATGAAAGTTACCAGTTTACGGTCCAGAACGATAAAATCCGCGTTTTGCATTTTCAGCCGTTCATAGTACGGCTATACTGTTTTATATTTTTAACGAACCTCCTGTTATTATCTGTATATCAAAGATTATTAAATATGGTTCACCGTTTATCAATTGCTATCAATATAATGGCTTGTTTCCAGAATTGCAATAATTTTTTATTATATATTTTCCGTAATACCGGCGCTAATTTACCGTATACAAAATGACGCTAAGCAGGAAGGGGGGGGGCACATTTTATTGCTTTCAGCCGGCACCTTTTTCGTTTTCTTACAATCCACCGCCTACCCGCTTAACATTTCATTCAACGCAAAAATTTTGGGCAACGTTCAAGCAATGGCGAAGTTGCCAGCGTTAGACAGCGTGATGGAGCGAAGCGACATGACACGCTGGATTCAGACGCTGGCAATTTGCCGAAGGCCAAGGGCGGCTTTGCGCCCGCAGCGGCCATTGCTTTGTTAGCGGCTGTAAATTTGAATGCTACCATATTATTTCTTTTCCGCCGCCGATCTTCGTCTTTCTGTTTTCGTGGCGCACATTTATCTTGAGCGCATGGATGCGCAATATTCTTTGTAAAATTTCTGCATAATTATTGTAGCTGTTTATAATAACCATGCAAAAACCAGTGCTTTTGTTCAGAATTTGCATGAAGAAGATTCTCAGTATGACTTTTCATCAACGATAATGTTTTCTTTTCAAAAGAAAGGAAATCACCTTCTTTTGGTAACCCTAAGATGATATAGAGAAAATTTATTGGGGTTGAATGCTTTTCTTCATCGCACTTCGGAGAAAATGCATTATTAAATTGACGTAATCCCCTTGAAAATTCTTTTTCAGATAGTTTATTATCAAAAAGACATTTTAGTTCTACATAGGTTCCAGCAAAATTCGATGGATTGTCAGGTTCTGAAGCTACCCAGAGATCATATTTTCTATTTTGTGCTTCAAGAATAATACCTAAATCATTTTCGATATGTGTTTTCAATGTTGGATATCGGCGGCAAAGCTCAAAAGCTAATTCAAATTTAAGCCAACCCTCCATCCCATTGTAAAACGTTAGGATGTCAGCTTCTTTACAATAAACTATATTTAAAAATGCATTAAAAATATCATTGGGCTTTACTACCATTTATCAAATATCCTTCAGTAATTAGTCCTTGGATTACCTTATTGCCAATAGCCTTATCATCAAATTGGAAGAAAAATTGGTCAATAGCATCTGTAAAATCATCCTCACAACTGCCGTATTTTTCAAATGTTTCAGAAGTTGTTGAAGCTACCATATTCATGAAATCCTTTAAAGATGCCTTGTCAACACCATCAACTGTCAAGCATCGCAAGATAGCGTCTTTATAACAAACCGATCCTTTTAATTGAGTCTTAAAAATAGTTGCGATTGTTGATTTATCTTCATCTGTCCATTGTTCCTTAAGTTGGCCGTTTTCATACCATTCCTTATACGACCCAATAAGGTTGCCGGATTTATAAATGCCTTCCTGCTTTTTTTGACCATTTTCATACCACATGATTTGCAGCCCGTCTAAACTGTCATTTATAAAATTGCTTTCTTCTTCTTTTTGGCCGTTTTCAAACCAATAAATCGATTTTCCTTCAATTTTGCCGTTCACATATGTTTTTTCGCATTTTTTCTGACCATTCATGTACCAAGAAGTATAAAGCCCTTCTTTGATGTAGTTTCCTTCGGAATCTTTCCTCATCGAAAAAGATTCCTTAATCTGACCGTTATCATACTTTGATTCTCTTTTTTCTAAACCGGAACAAAATAGACAACCTAATAATAAAATTGCGAAATAAAATTTAAACATAATTCATCCCTTAAAAATGTTATTGTATTATTTGGGTTTTATTGCACCAAAAAAAATAAAGGGCAATGCATTGTTTGATAATGCACCGCTAGCTGTATAAGGATTCCAAAGTCTACAATCATATGAATTGTGGGTGGGTACGCATCTGAAGGTTTGTGGTTGGTAAGGGGCAACTGATACAGTATAGTAATTGGGTTTCATTCCAAAATCCATCGATACAATTATGTAATCATCGTTGGGCTTTCTATAGACGCATTCAAAATCTGTAATGCTTGTTAAATAAATACCATTAAATTTATCTACCATTTTCGCGGAACGGTGAAAATAAGGAGTCGCAACGCGAACTCCTATTTGTATAGCTCGATAAAATGAAGGAGAAATAAAATTCGGATAACCCTTCTCATAGTAAAAATCTCTGTTATTCTTTGACACATCCCAATTGATATAATAGTAAATTTGTATGCGTTGCGACTCGTTGTTATACGAGATAAAAAACAAAACCGGCAAGACAGCTTTACATGCAGATACTATTGAGCCATTGTAAGTACCATTGTAAAAAAATTCACTTTCATAACGTTTGAAAAACTCTGAAATATTTTGAGGAAGATTGGTACTATAATAAACAGAAATACCACTACGAGCCATTGAATCAGGAATATGCTGTTGTTTTGAATATAAATCGACTTGGTTAATGTAATTCCGAGCAAAAGAAACATTTAATACTCTTGAAATGGAATACTCCACCATATTTTTTGCCGCGTAATCAAGAAGGACATTTTCCCATGCTGGTAATAGCCTGTTGATTTTAGATACCTTGCCGTTTGTACACAATAAATCTATAGCAGTATCGCCGTTTTCAGTGAAGAATAATACATGGCCATTCCAAATGTTATTTGATAAGGGAACAACCATTTTTATATTGCCATTTGGATACCATTGTTTATATTGCATTTGAGCAACATCTTGCTTCACTGATGTTTGGGATTGAATTTTGCCGTTTTTATACCATTCAGTTTGGATGCCATCAGGTAAACCTCTATCATTGTAATTTTCTTCTGATTTATTTTGGCCGTTCTCGTAGAAACATTTACGGATCCCTACAAGATTACCGTTCAAATATTTCCCTTGCTCTTTAATTTTACCATTATCAAAAAAGAGAAAATATTTGCCATCCCGTACAACATTTCCGTTTTTGTCCTTTAAAATTGAATACTTTTCTTTTGTTTGACCATTTGAATATTTTGATAATTGGGTATTATGGAACTTACAGTTAACCGATAAGCAAAAAAATATAACCATAAAAAGTGGTAAAGATTTCATAGTTCACTCCATTTTTAATTTTGCCGCCACGACGGCGGCTTGTTTTCTCTTGTGCGCCACTCTTTCTTTTATTCTCTTTTTCTTCGGCGGCGGCTATCAATTTCATTCGTTCAAATTTATTGACGCTAACGTACGCCGCACTGCGTGCTGGGCTGCCGAAAGTTTAATCCAGTTTTAGCTGCGCCCCATTAGTCCATGCATACCTTGATACCCG
>JAFGGF010000279.1 GCA_016930735.1 Prolixibacteraceae bacterium | reverse complement strand
GATTCGCTGGAATTCCATGTCCCCGGATCACCATTTACAAGAAAAGGTTTGTTCGAGAGTTTTTCCCATTTTATGCCGTCTTTACTTTTAGCCACTCCAATTTGTTGCGGGCGGTTATTAAAAGCCCCTGCGTAAAACATGTAATACCAGCCTCCCTGTTTAATTACAGAAGCCCCTTCTATACAGGTTTCCTCCCAGGCATATTCAGGTTTTACAATGGCATAATCGGTTAACTGAGTCCAGTCTGATGGCCTGAAATCGGTACTCAGTGGCGCTGAGGCAACACCTATTTTCTGAATTTTCATCGCGGGTTCACGGGTGGCAAAATACAGAAAAAATTTATCGTCAGTTTTAAAAATTTCAGCATCGATTGCCCTGCCGGCAGTCCACTCTCCGTTCGGACGAAAAATCGGGTTAAAATCCTCCCTCTTAAAGTGTATTCCATCTTCAGAAACTGCATGGCAAATAGCATCCTTTATCCAATTCCCGTATGTTTGGTAAAAAAGGTGGACTTTCCCATTGAGTACAATCGCTGAAGGTGCAGCAAGGCCATTTTTTTCCCATTCTCCTGCAGGGCCAATTTCTCCTACCCTTTCCCAGTTTGTCAGGTCATTGCCCGATGCAATCCCGATTCCCCAGTCAGACATTGCGCCAAGCGTATCCTGTTTTCCTGGAACGGAATAATACATTAAATACCTGTCTTTAAACCAGATAACATGAGGATCTTTCGCAAATGGAACTCCAATCCGGGATGTATCGCCATATAACATTTCAGGTGCTCCGGGCAGGTTATTAAAATTTTGTGACTTGGATTGAAATCCAATCAAAATCAGAATCAGAAATAAATTATAGCTTAATATAGTTCGTTTCATTTTAATAGTATTGAAGTTAAAAATCAAATCCAACTTCCTTTCCAACATTCCTGACATACATGGCGGCGAGGTCATAATCTTCTTCAGTTTCAAGGTGCTCAAGCATAAGCGGAACATTATCAAGTTTTGAAACCTCAGAAATAAAAGTTCTGTAATCAAGGATTCCCAATCCCGGGCGGGCTTCTGAAATATGAAGCGTCAATTCATTGTCATTTATTAGAGTATCTTTTGCGTGGCAGTTTTTAATCCGTTTCCCAAGGCGTTTGAAGGCGTCTTTAATCAGTTCGCCATTCCCGTAATATTTCGAAGGTGTATTAATCATATTTACCGGGTCGAGGTGCACAGCTAATTCTTTTCTGTCAATGGCTTTAATCAGGTTGAGGTATGAGTCAACTGAATCAGGGTAAGCCCATGGCATTGTTTCCAGCGTAAAAAAGGTCTTTTTTGGTTTTACAGCATCGATAATTTTACGTGTGGTTTCAACGATCAGGTCGAATGTTGCTGGTGTTAGGTTGTCTTTGTGAGGACCATCCCAACTGTTTGGATTCCTTGATCCACTTATATTTACACAGCAACCGGCACCAATTTCTTCAGCCAGTTCCAGCGACCGGATACATTTATCAATTGCTTCTTTGGCTTTTGTTTCATCAGGATCGATAGGATTGCTCCATGCCCCTACTTCTGAAATAATTATATCGGCTTTTTCTGCAGCTATTTTATATGCTTTTATTATATCTGCTTTTTCACCAGGCTGAACCGGGCAATATGCAGCACTGAATCCCTTGTTTTTTACAGCCATAATCCATTCATCGGGATTGGAATATTTTTGAAATATTGGTCCCCCAAAACGTAATTTCATATTTTCAAAATTTTCAGATGATTTAACAATACCAGGGAAAAAAAACATTCCAACGGTTCCGCCCGCCACAAGTTTATTAAATTGCCTTCTGTCCATAGTTACTAATTTGATTTTGTAAGATACAAAAGTGTTTCGATCTCAGGTAAAAGTCAGGTTAAAAAATTCTGTATTCACCTACTCAAATAAAAAAAAATGATTTAAAACCATAATACTTATGGTTTTTTCAAAGTCTGAAATCCAAAAAGGAATTTATTAAACTTAAAGGTGAGGACTGTCAATATCAGGAAACATTCAAACAAATAAATATTTAATAAAAAAATAGTAACTTGCTTTGTTCGCAATTTTTTTGTTATGAAAAAGGATAAAGAATCTCTGGGCAAGGCAATTCAAAATAAAAAGGATACAAAACAGGAAGAAAAACTCTTTAATACAGCATCACGATATAAAGCGCTTTTAAATGCAATCCCTGACATAATAATGGAAGTGGACAATAATAAAATTTACACTTGGGCTAATCAGGCCGGTTATGATTTTTTTGGCAATGATGTAATTGGGAAAGAAGCTTCCTGTTATTTCGAAGGAGAACAGGAAACCTATAAAAATGTACAGCCAATTTTTAATGGTAGTGAAGATATTTATTATGTTGAAAGCTGGCAAAGGAGAAAAGATAATAAAAAAAGGCTTCTGGGATGGTGGTGCAGTGTTTTAAAAGATGAAAACGGAAATATTACAGGTGCGCTTTCAACTGCACATGATATTACAGAACTAAAAAATGCGGAAGAAGCTTTAATCAAAAGTGAAGAAAAATTCCGTATAATAACCTCCAATACTCCCGACCATATTATCATGCATGATTCTGACCTAAAATACACCTTTATTATAAATCCACAGCTTGGATTAACCGAAGCTGATATGCTTGGAAAAACCGATTTTGATATTCTTAACAAAGATGAAGCTGAATATTTGACCTCTGTTAAAAGGAATGTAATTGAAACCGGGAAGCCGTTTCACCTGGAAACTTCACTTCTGAATATAAAAAATGAAACTGAGTTTTTTGATGGTAATTTTATCCCCCAGTTTGATCATGAGGGTAAGGCCAATGGATTAATTGGTTATTTCAGGAATGTAACAAAACAAAAACAATTTGAAATAGCCTTAAGTGAAAGTGAAGAAAGATACCGAAGAGTAATAAATGTTTCACCCGATGCAATTATTCTGCATTTTGAGGGGAAAATAATTTTTGTTAACCAAACTACACTTGAAAAAATTGGGGCAAAAAAACAGGAGGAAATTATTGGCAGAACAGCCATTGAATTTGTCCACCCTGACGATCGTGAAGCTGCGATTTTACGTATTTCAGAAATGTATAAAAGCAATGAACCGGCACCATTGTATGAAGAACGGATGATTAAAATGGATGGCTCAATATTATATGTTGAAGTGGCTGCAACATTAATTCCTTATAATGGCAAAAAAGCTTCATTGGTTGTTCTTCGTGATATCACTGACCGCAAATTGGCAGAAAGCAAACAACGTGAAAGTGAAGAACGATATGGATTATTTTTTAAAAATAGCATGGATGCAATACTCCTGTCTTCGCCTGACAGTCATGTGTATTCTGCAAATCCTGCTGCCTGCGAAATGTTTCAAATGACCGAAGAAGAAATTTGTAATGCCGGCAGAAGTGGTTTAGTTGATATAGAAGATCCACGTTTACCTTTATTATTGGAAGAAAGAAAACAAAAGGGAAAAGCAAAAGGCGAACTCTTTATGCGTAAAAAAGACGGTGCAAAATTTCCTGCCGAAATTACATCCTCTCTGTTTTACGACAGCAACGGACAACTTAGGTCAAGCATGATAATTCGCGACATAACTGACCGAAAACATGCCGAAAAAACAATAATTGAGTCAAGGTCACTTTATTTATCTTTTATAGAACAATTACCCAACCCTGTTTTCCGGAAAGATAAAGAAGGAAGATATATTCTGGTTAATTCAGAGTTTTGTAAACTTAAAAATCTAAAAGAAGAAGACATAATTGGCCGGAAGCCAATGGAAATTGAAAGGCTCTTTAATTCAGGTCAAAAAAGGCAGGACCTGGCTGACAAATATGCAACACTTGGAGAAGATATTCATAAGTTGATTTTAAAAACCGGAAAATCCTATGAAGAGGAGGAAGAATATTATGGATCAAAAGATAATATTTTATATATGCAGGTAAAACGAATGCCGGTTATCAACTCAAACGGTAATATTATTGGTTCACAGGGAATTATGTTTGACATCACCGAACGTAAAAATGCAGAACAGGAACTTCAGAATAGATACAATCTGTTACATAAACTTACAGCTCAGGTTCCTGGTGTAGTTTATCAGTATCGGTTATACCCCGACGGTCGTTCGGCGTTCCCAGTTGCAAGTTCGGGGATGTGGGATATTTACGAAGTAACACCGGAAGATGTGCGTGAAGATGCGTCGCCGGTTTTTACCCGCCTTCATCCCGATGATTACGATATGATTGTTGAAACCATAAATGAATCGGCAAAAAATCTGACCCTGTACCACAGTGAATTTCGTGTTATTTTACCACAACAGGGAATACGTTGGAGGCTTTGTGATGCAAAACCTGAACGACTGGAAGACGGAAGTACATTGTGGTATGGTATAATTTCAGACATTACTGAGCGTAAACAGGCAGAGGAAGAATTAAAAAAATATCGAAATCACCTGGAAGAATTGGTGAATGAAAGGACAGCAGACCTTGAGCAAAAAAACAAGGAGCTTGAAAAATTTAATGAATTATTTGTTGGAAGGGAATTCAGGATTAAAGAATTAAAAGACAAAATAAAAAAACTGGAAGAACAGATTAAAAATAATAAAACGTAAAATCAGGGTGTAATAAATTTTCCTCCTATATTATTCCTTCAGTTTATAAATTTCAGAGCCTGCCAGCAGAAAACACCCAAGTCCGTAATCGTCAAAATTAGGCTCTTTGTCATAAAGAACCGGTTGCCCGTCTTTTGGTTCTTTTCCGGTGCTTTGAACAAAGCCAAGGAAACCGTTTTCATGGAGGCAATCGTTTGCCAGTCCATTCCAGGCTTTCAGTACAACAGGTAAAAATTTTTCCCGTGGAAGAATATTTTGATTAATCCCAAATGCAATGGCATAAACAAAAAGTGCTGTACCGGTTAATTCTTTCCCTCCGTAATTATTCGGATCGTGCAGGCTTACATTCCAGAATCCGTCTTCGCGTTGTATCGGAACTAAAGCATCCATCATTTTTTTATAATCGTTCAGATATTGATTATAATGAGGTGCATTTTCAGGGAGTTCTTCCAGCACACGGGTTAAGGCTGCTGCCACCCAACCGTTTCCACGGCTCCAGTAACAGTCTTCCCCGTTGGGTTCTGTATAAGGAGGATCAAAATCTTTGTCGCGCCACCACAATCCGTCTTTTTCATTAAAAAGACCATTATCGCCATGGTTATTGCGGGTAAACATGTACATTTCATACATTTTTTCAAAATACTGTTCATCGTTAAAAACAACACCCAATTTGGCAAATACAGGCATCGCCATTTGAATGGCATCGATCCACGACCAGTCGTCAATCTGGGGCGTGGCAACAAGCATATCCATACAAAGTTTAATGTTTTTGATCTTCGCCGGATCGGGTGAAATTTGGTAAAGATCAATATAAGTCTGTCCGCAACACTGGTCATCGGCGTTACGTGTAGTATTTCCGTTTCGCATTCCCCATTTGTGAAATTCAGCCCATGAATAAGCGTAATTGTAAAACTCCTCCTTCGGGTAAATCCGGTGCAGTGACATCAAACCCTCATAATAAACTCCCCTGGTCCAAATGTTGCTTGGGCGTTCCTTGTCGGTTATTGTAGTTTTCCCGACATCGACCCATTTATTCATAAAATATTCGTTTGCCAGGCACATTAGTTTTAAGACTTCATTCCTTTCGGGTAACTTTTGGGCATAACTCAAGGCAGGCTGAATTAATAAAATCAAAATTAAAATCCGTTGTAGTTTCATATTGTAACGTTGTTATTCCGGTTTTATAAAATTACTGAATTTTGTTTTTCAGTTGTATAATGTGTTTAAAAATCAGATACTGAAAAAGGAAAAGCATTTTTTGTAGTACCTCTTTTAAGGTTTGGAATATTACTCATTTTAAATTCAAGTTTTCCTCCTTTAATCAGGTCAGCATGATCCAAAAAGTTCTTATCCCATTTTTTGCCGTTAAACAAACATTCATTTACATAAAATTTTTTATCGGTGTTATTCTGCGAAGAAATTATCAATTTATTTCCGTTGGAAAAAGTCAGGACCGCCTCATCAAACAAAGGCGAGCCAATCACATACTGACCACTTCCCGGGCAAACCGGATAAAATCCAAGTACACTGAAAACATACCATGCCGAAGTCTGGCCGTTATCCTCATCGCCACAATAGCCATCAGGTTGCGGAGTATATAGTTTTGTAAGGATATTCCGCACATGTTTTTGCGTTTTCCACGGTTCGCCTGCATAATTATACAAATAAACCATATGCTGAACAGGCTGGTTGCCATGCGCATAATTTCCCATATTTACGATTTGCATTTCTCTGATCTCATGAATCGGAAATCCATAATAGGAACAATCGAAAACCGGAGGTAGTGCAAATACCGTATCTAAAGTTGCTACGAATTTTTTATCGCCACCCATCAGTTTTTTTAAACCGGCAATGTCGTGAAAAACCGACCATGTATAATGCAGGCTGTTCCCTTCGGTAAAGGCATCGCCCCATTTGAAAAGGCTGAATGGAGACTGGAAACTACCATCCTCATTTCTGCCACGCATAAAACCTGTTTCCTCGTCAAAAACATTTTTGTAATTCATTTGCCGCTTTTCAAAAACTGAAAGCTCTTCACCGGAATGCCCCAGTTCCTTTCCCATTTCGAGGAGGCAAAAGTCAGCATAGGCATATTCAAGTGTCCGGGCTGTGTTTTCATTGATGCCAACATCGTAAGGTATATAACCGAGCTTATTATAGTATTCGGCACCATATCGACCAACCGAAGAAACTCCTTCCATATTACCACCTGTATTTTTGAGCATTGCCTCAAACAGTGTTTCTGCATCAAAGCCTCTGATTCCTTTAAGATAAGCATCGGCTATAAGCGAAGCTGAATTGGAACCAATCATACAATCGCGATGGCCCGGGCTTGCCCATTCAGGCAGCCAGCTACTTTCTTTATAGGTATTGACAAGCCCCTGCATAATGTGGCTGTCGAGCTCAGGATACATCAAAGTAAAAAACGGGAATACCGCCCTGAATGTATCCCAGAATCCGTTGTCGGTAAACATATAACCGGGAAGGACCTTTCCGTTGTAAGGGCTGTAATGCACAACCTCGCCGATTTCATTTATTTCATAAAACTTCCGGGGGAATAAAAGCACCCTGTAAAGGCACGAATAGAAAGTTTTTTGCTGATTGGTTGTGCCTCCCTTTATTTTTATTTTCTGAAGTTCTTTTTCCCACAATTCTGAAGCCTGATTTTTAACCTCTTCAAAATTCTTATTGCCGATTTCCTGATTTAAATTAAGAAGAGCCTGTTCAGGGCTGATAAAAGAGGAAGCAACTTTCACAATAATCTGCTCACCCCGTTTGGTTTTAAAACCAACTGCCGCACCAACATGCTCTCCGTTTGCTTCCTTATTACCCGGCTTTAATTCATCTTTATCCCAGGTATTTATTTCCGAGAAATCCTTACTGAATTCAGCTACAAAATAATTATGAAAATTATCGGGGACACCACCGCTGTTATTTCTTGCATAGCCGGTTATCCGCTTGTTTTGTGAGTCAATTTTTACTTCTGAACCTCTGAAAAATGCATCCAGCAGGATGTAGGCACTGTCGGTTTCAGGAAAGGTAAACCGAAAAATTGCAGCCCTTTCGGTTGGTGTTACCTCCACAGTCACATCATGGTCTGCAAGGTAAACACTGTAATAATTTGGTTTTACAGTTTCGGTTTTATGTGAGAACCAGGAGGCTCTTTCTTCTTCCATAAATTTAAGGGCTCCTGTAACAGCCATAAATGAAAACGCACCGTAATCGTTGATCCACGGGCTCGGTTGATGAGTTTGTTTTATTCCCCTAATTTTGTTGGCATCGTAGGTATAGCCCCAGCCATTCCCTATTTCACCTGTTTGCGGCGACCAAAAATTCATTCCCCATGGTGTTGCTATTGCCGGATATGTATTCCCGTTTGAAAGGGAAAAATCGGAATCGGTACCCATTAACGGATTAACCAAATCAATTAAAGGTAATTCAGGTTTATCAGGACTTAAACAACTATTCCCAAATACAACAGTTAACAATAGTACTGTAGCAATTTTCAATTTTAATTTCAGCATTTTTATTTTTTTCGTGCAGGATTCCAACTCCACCGATTGGCGGATGGAATCCTTTTCTTATTCAGCTTATAATATTTTACTTTCAGGCGGACCGAGATAGGTACGTTTTTCAGGTCCCCGGCGGATGATTATTTTTTGAATGACCAATCCCGAATCAACCATCCAAAGTTTTAAGGTATGTTTTCCGGCTGAAATAACATTGTGAACAGAGGATACAACAGCAATACTGTTTCCTTCCCAAGTTTCCATTACACGGTTGTTAAAACCTTCATGCATATTCAGAATCTGTGGTTCTTCATCATCGACTGAAACTGCTATTTTCCTGCCATCATTATTATAATAGTTCAGGGTTGGCGATAATAAAACCGAAACCTCAATTTCTCCTGGTTCAAATAAAACAAAATCATATTCCAGCCGTGGATTATTACCTTCAGGAGAAACCGGGCTTGCAGTGACCGGAGTAACAGTCATAGAACCCGCTGTTTTTCCTAGGTCGGGTAATTCAATCCATTTAATATTTTCGTTTTCAACTTTCCGTGTAAAATGTTCCGTTTCAACAGATACATAACCCTGATTCTCAACAAAGGCATTTTTTATATCGTTTAATTCAGGATTCCTGACAACAGCAATAACTGTTACTTCCTGTCCGTTTCCTGAAATTGTTACCGGAATCCGGTTAACTCCTTTGGGAACTTTATTCCAGTCAGCCATAACCCATAATCTGGTTTCACTGGTTATTTCACCTTCAGAAGGATTTACAGTCAGCCATTTTTCCCCTGTTTTGACTTTGAAATTAAATGATTCCTGCCCTTTATTAAAGACTTCGATAAATACTGCATCTTTATTTAAAACATCCATTTCAGGGAGTTCAACATCGGCTTCTCCTTCAGTCCACGATTTTTCAGAACCTTCGATCGCAACACCCATCTGCGCTTCTTCGGGAATTTCAATATTTTCGACACGTGGCATGGTCTGCATTCTTGGTTCCTGCCACATCCGGTATCCGATATGATTCTGTGCCATCATATGATTCCATTTTCCCCCTGCCAAACCATTGTGATAATAATTGGTAATTTTTGAATCATTTTCAAATAATACCGCAACACGGTCGGCCAATGAATTTGTTAAAGTACGCCCCTGACTTGCATACATACGGTTTTGAGCTGTTGTTACATAAAGGTCATTCAGGTTTGCACAGGCTTTAATGGGGTGCAAAACCAGCTGATAATAAGCATCTCTTTGCTCATCAGGAATTATATCATATAATTTCCCGGCTCTGGCCGCCAGGCTGTTATAATCGTCACGGATGGTTTCAGCTTCCCTGAAATTTAATAAACTGTATGTTTCAGGAGCAAGCATCTCCGGAGTCCTGCGGCTGTTGTATTTTAAATAAAGGCGAATCATTTCTGCAATTTCATCGGCATGTTCAGCACCAAACTGTTCTTTTGCCCACAATTGCTGGTACTGAATTAAATCATCCTGAGACCAGGCATCAGGATCGAATGCAAAATCGAACCAGAATGAAATACCCAGTTCCATTGGTTTCAGGTCGCCTACATTTACGATCCAGATACGGTCAACTCCATGACGGTACGCCAGGTTCATTTGTTCCCAAATACGTGGCAGCGGGCTAACATTCAGCCATTTGTAATTTCGTGGTCCCCCAACATAATCAAAATGGTAATAAATCCCGTATCCTCCGGAACGGGGCGGATCATCCGGTTTTGGCAGTTTCCTGATGTTTCCCCAGTTATCATCGCAAAGAAGCAGTGTCACATCATCGGGGACACGCATACCTTCATCGTAATAATCCTGAACCTCTTTGTACAAAGCCCATAGCTGAGGTGTTTCTGTAACATCTTTCCCGGTTACCTCTTCGATGATTTTACGCTGGTCGGCAACAATTTTTTCAAGTAAGGCAACATTTGTTTCCCGGCTCATCCCCATGTCTCCATCACCGCGCATGGCCATATTAATGATAGTCTCTCTATCTCCCATTCGTTCTATTCCTTCAGTCCAGAACTGCCTGAGCTGTTCAGGATTGGTTTCATAATTCCATTCACCTCCACCCCAGGGACCCCATTCCTTGTGTGCCCTGTTCATGGGTTCATGGTGTGAGCTTCCCATAACTATCCCCAGCTCATCAGCCAACTCAGGATTCTGCGGATCGTTGGTATTAAAGGTTGCCCACCACATTGCCGGCCAGAGGTAATTTCCTTTTAAACGTAGGATCAACTCAAAAACATGCTCGTAAAAAAGGTGATTAAAACCGCCATAATTTTCTACAGCCCAACGCCCCAGAGCAGGTTCCTCATCGTTCAGGAATATACCTCTGTATTTAACTTTGGGTGCACCAAGGTAATAATAACCGGCTTTAATATAAAGCTCTGAATTTTTCTTTGGAGGCACATCCGACCAAAAATGCCAGGGTGAAACTCCTATCTGCCTCGACAGGTCAAACATACCATAAATGGTTCCGCGCTTATCACTTCCAACAATTACCAAAGCTTTTTCAACTCCCTGCATAGGCTCTTTGACTACCTGCATCATGGAGGCTTCCCATTTTCCCTTTATATCATCAACATTAATTTTACCAGCCTCAACCAACTGGCCGATTAAACTGCTTTTGCCTAAAGTCCCTATTATTACTACCTCAGGAGTTGGTTGCAATTCTCCCATAATAATCCGGGGCTTTGCTCCTGAAACTTTTTCAATATCGCCCTGAAGAAAGCCTGCAACTTTAATAACTCCTGGAAAATCATATGCATCAAGGACCAAGGGAGCTGAAACTCCCAGTGACGATAAAACAAAATCTTCGGGATTTAACTGGCCGGTCAGGTAAGAAACCGGAAGAAGGTTTCTGGAATTTTCCTTTGCGTTAACTTTCTGATTTATCAATGTGAATGAAAGTATTATCAAAAAAACTAAAACGATTGATTGTTGTTTACTTTTTAAATAGAATGGCAATGTTTTCATATATATGAGTGGTTTAGATTTACTTCAATTATTGTGTTTGCAAGATAATAATTTGATTTCGGATAAGTAAAGATTGAAATTGTTTTTAATCCTTTCCCAGAAAAATCAAAAATCAGTTCCGATTCAGATACAAAATATTCCCATTCATCCTATTGGTTTTCCCAAACAGGAGATTTTGTTTTCTTCCATTTTTAAATACCCTGATATTTGAAATAAAAAAGCCATAATAAAAACAAAACCATGAAAACAATTTTACTTTTTCTCTTTCAATTTCTGATGTTTTCTACCTTAGCCCAGGTTGAGATTTCAGGAATAATTTTAAATCAGTCGGAAACTCCGGTTGCCGGTGCCAATATTTTTCTGCAAGGAACTTACGATGGGACAACAAGCGACAGCCTTGGCCATTTTTCTTTTAAAACAACTGAAAGTGGTAATCAAACATTGGTTGCCAGTTTCGTGGGTTATGAAACCATTGGAATTTCACTCGAAATTACCGGTAATATTTCCAGCCTTCGGATTATTATGCATGAAATGGCCAGTGAATTAAACGAAGTTGTGATAAATGCAGGCACTTTTGAAGCAAGCGATAAAAAGAAATCGGTATTGTTAAAACCTTTGGATATTGCTTTAACTGCCAGTGCCAACGGCGATGTTTACGGGGCTTTCGGAACTTTACCCGGAACTCAGCGGGTTGGTGAAGAAGGCAGGTTATTCGTGAGAGGAGGCGAAGCATATGAAACTAAAACCTTTATGGATGGAATGCTGGTAAATTCTCCTTACTATTCAAAAATGCCCGACCTGCCAACACGGGGAAGGTTTTCACCTTTGTTGTTTAACGGCTCGGTTTTTAGCACCGGTGGTTATTCGGCAGAATTCGGACAGGCTTTATCTTCCATTGTCTCATTAAACACTGTTGCACTGGAGCCGGAAAGTAAATCCAGTATTTCATTCATGACGGTTGGTTTGCAGGGGTCACGTTCTAAAAGATGGGAAAATACATCGCTGGCAGTTACCGGTGAGCTATTACATACAGGCCTCTCAAACCGAATCTTTAAACAGGATGTCGAGTGGTTGAAACAACCACTTATTACCGGATCAACAGTTATGTTCCGTCAAAAAACCAGTGAAACAGGCATGATTAAATCGTTTGGAAGTTTTAATTACAACACAAGCAGCATGGTGCATAATAATATTGAAAGTGGTATTAATCAGGATATTACGCTAAATAATGCTACTGCATATTTTAACACAACTTACAATGAAAATATCAATGAAAAATGGATTTTTCAATCGGGAGTTGCTTATAATATCGATAACGAAGTTACTTTCCTGGGTAAAGATAAAATTGAAACCCATGACAATAGTGGCCAGTTAAAGGCTGTTTTTACAAATTTTACTACAGATAAAATTCAGTTTAAATTTGGCTCTGATTACATTTTTAATAATTACAATCAGAAGATTGATATGGATGGTAATTATGAACTTCCTTTTGATAACAATGAATTATCGGCATTTGCCGAAACTGAAATAAAAATCAATTCTCACATTGCACTCAGGGCAGGAGGAAGAGTTGAATACAGCTCACTTTTAAAAGAAATCAACCTGATGCCCCGGTTCTCATCGGCATTAAAAACTGGCAAATTCAGCCAGCTTTCGATGGCTTACGGGACATTTTACCAGAATCCGGCGAATGATTACCTGAAATTTTCGCCGGTTCTTGAACCGGAAAAATCATCACATTCAATTTTAACTTATCAGTATAAAAAAGACACAAAAACATTAAGGTTGGAAGTTTACCATAAAAATTATTCAAACCTGGTAAAATTCAAAGAAGAATATTCAGTGGAACCTGGCAATTATACAAATACCGGGAAAGGTTTTTCCAATGGATTTGATATTTTCTGGCGGAACCAGAAAGAATTTGGTAAAAGCGATTATTGGATTTCGTATTCCTGGAACGACTCAGAGCGTGATTATAAAGATTTCCCGGAGCGGGCAACTCCCTACTATGTTTCGGACCACAACCTGTCGGTGGTTTATAAAAAGTTTTTTACAAAGTTGAATATGTTTGGAGCAGTTACTTATTCGTTCTCAAGCGGAAGGCATTACTTCAATCCCAATAAT
This sequence comes from Prolixibacteraceae bacterium, assembly GCA_016930735.1. Lineage (GTDB taxonomy): Bacteria > Bacteroidota > Bacteroidia > Bacteroidales > Prolixibacteraceae > JABMQB01. The sequence continues at coordinate 6,750 of JAFGGF010000279.1, read as the reverse complement.
CCCGAATTTATGGCCGACAAAACAATACCGGCAAACGATATCAGCATAGGATTAACCCACATTCTTTACTTGTTTGACAAACAAACCGTACTACATTTGATTGTCAACAATATTTTCGGATTTGATAATATTTACGGATACACATTTAGCAACACACCCGACAGTAACGGTGTTTTTCAGGGTAAACCAATAAAAGCGCCTCAAAAACAGATGGCAGTATTTTTAGTTTCATTTCAGTTTTAAAACATGAGAAATCGAATCACAAATTAAAAATGAATAAAAGATATGAATAATATCAATCTGACCCACCCTGACATTAGTATATGCCAAAATGCACATATAAACTTCCCTCCCATAGTTATGGGAGGGATTGAGAGAGGGTCTTTTATTACAGCAAAATATGAATAATCAGAAGAACATATTCAATTCCAAATTTTAAAACAAAAATTATTTATCATGAAAACTATTTTAGCATTTTTGATTTTAATCAGTTTGACATTAACCGCAGCTTCACAAAGCAAGTATGAACAGACAATGAAAAGTACGATCGAAAAAATGAACAGCAATGAGAATCCTGCCGGATTTCAGGATGCAGCAAACACATTTGAACGTATCAGTATGAATGAATCGGGTGAATGGTTGCCTTTGTATTATGTTGCTTATTCTTACATTATTATCAGTTATCAGGAACAGGACTTAACTAAAAAAGATCCGTACCTCGATAAAGCACAGGGATTCCTTGATAAAGCCATCAAGATCGAATCTGATGAATCGGAATTATTTGCACTGCAGGCATTCCTTTATCCATCAAGAATGACGGTCGACCCAATGACACGGGGAATGGAATATTTGGATAAACTGAATGGAGCAATTGATAAAGCAATAGAATTAAATCCGGAAAATCCCAGAAGTTATTATCTTAAAGCTGTTATAACTTTAAATATGCCTGAAGCCTTTGGAGGCGGTGCATCGGTAGCCAAACCCATTTTTGAAACAGCAAAAGAAAAATTTGAAAAATTTGTCCCTGAATCACCCATCCATCCCGATTGGGGTAAAGAAATTAATCAATCGGAACTGGACAAATTGTAAAGTATAAACCCTTATATTTACGAATATTTCGACATTTTTAAAAATGGGCAAACCAGGTATAATAAAAAATATATTTAAAGTTTTTATCATTCTCGTTGCTATAGTTATAATGGGAAACCTGACTGCCTTTCTTAAAATACCATTTTCAGAATTTACCTTGAAATTAGCCATTACCAATTCATTGAATGCCTTGATTATTGGCGGAACAATGGCAGCAGGGATTATATTGATCGGGCGTTACCTCGAAAAAAAATACCCCTGGCTTGATAACCCGGTAAAAAGGCTGGTTTACCAGTTGGTTTTTACTATAGGTTACTGCCTTCTGGTAATTGTTGTGGTACTTGTAGTTTTAAAAATATTCAATCGTAAAGAATTTTCAGCTGATGTCCTCCTTTCCAATCTGTTGTTTATGATTGAAATTGCCCTGAGTTTTTTAATACTTTCGATGCTGATTACAACAGCAATTCAGTTTTTTGTGAACTGGAAAAAATCGGTTGTAATCCAGGAGCAGTTGAAACGGGAGCAACTCGACCTTCAGTATGAAACCTTAAAAAGCCAGGTTAATCCGCATTTTCTTTTTAACAGCCTGAATTCCCTGACATCGCTTATTAAAAAAAATCCTGACCAGGCAATTGAATTTACAAAAAAGCTTTCGGAGGTTTTCAGGTATGTCCTCGACCAGAAAGACAATGAAATTACAACAATCGATTCTGAATTGAAATTTCTTGAATCTTATGTTTTCCTTCAGAAAATTCGTTTTGGCGATAACCTGAAAGTAAACATCGATGTAGCAGAAAAAAGTGCGAACATCATTCCTCTGTCTTTACAAATGTTGGTTGAAAATTCAATTAAACACAACATTGTTTCGAAAGAATTTCCGTTGACAATCGATATTTTTATGAAAGATAATGATTACCTGGTTGTAAGGAATAACCTGAGGAAGAAGCCTTCGGCAAAAGGCAATGGAATAGGACTGGAAAATATACGTTCAAGATTTGAGTTTTTCACCTTGAAGAAAATGAAGGTTGAAGAAAGTGAAACACAATTTACGGTTGAGATTCCGGTGATAAGGAAGTGATTGAAGGACTGAATGATTGAATAGACTGATATGAAAGTACTGATCATAGAGGACGAGCACCCCGCAGCCGAAAGGATGGTTGAGTTAATTCATGTTTACGATAAAACCATTAACATTGCTGGTGTAATCGACTCGGTTAAGGATGTAATACTCTGGTTTCAGGAAAATCCACAACCCGACCTCATTTTTATGGATATTCAACTCGCTGATGGTTTAAGTTTCGATATTTTTCAGAAAACCACGATTGATTCGCCGGTGATTTTTACGACAGCATACCAGGAATATGCCATAAAAGCCTTTAAGGTCAACAGCATTGACTATCTTTTAAAACCTATCGATTTTTCAGAATTGAAAACCGCTATCGACAAATACAAAAAACTGTTCAGGGAAGAAAAAAAGGCTCCTGTTCTTCATGATGAAATAATAAACAATGTTAGAAAGTTGATTGAAAAACCATATAAAAACAGGTTCATCATAAAAATTGGAGAACACCTGCGCCCTATTCCAACCAAAGATATCCATTATTTTTTCAGCCTGGAAAAAACAACCAACCTTTGTACAAGTGACGCAAAAATTTATATTATAGATTATTCGCTCGACCAGTTGACGGAACTTCTCGATCCTGACCAGTTTTTCAGGACTAACCGCCAGAATATCATTAACCGCGATGCCATTGCCGATATTGTTGTTTATTCAAAAAACCGGTTAAAAATTAAACTTACAACTCCGGGGCATGAGCCAATAATCGTAAGCCGTGATAAAGTACCGGCTTTAAAAAACTGGTTGGATGGGTAGAAATCAACTTTATAAGTAGCAATAATTAAAGGATGTCATCTTTTAAAAGAGATGACATCCTTTTTTTAAAAAGGCAGGTGTATAAGCCGGGTTCTGTTCCCCGATAACTATCGGGGCCTCTATCATTTATCTTGTTCCGCCATCACTGGCGGAATCGTGCAGCCTACCCCCTCCGGCCCCCGATAGCTATCGGGGCAATGCGGGCAGCATTTCCCGTTTAACGGAACCGAAGTATACATGGCCTTGCAACCCATGAGGCGTACGGCTGATGATGTTGCCACCACCACCGGTGGGCTCTTACCCCACCTTTTCACCCTTGTCACGATAGCTATCGGGACGGTTATTTTCTGTTACGCTGCTATCCCCTTTCAAAGATCTTCCCGTTAGGAAACATGGCGCCCTGTGTTGCCCGGACTTTCCTCCCCGATCCCGAGTACCCGGGACGGGGGCGATAGAGCCACCTGCCGCCGCAAAGATAATTTTTTTATGGTTTATCTTACTAACTGATATTAAACAACTTTTCTGTAATGTGGTATATTCCTGACTTTCCCGGTTTTCTGATTCATGATTTCAACCCATTTTTTAGCCAATATCAGTTCGGTATCAAGCTGTGCTTCCTTTTCTGCATTGAAAAATTCAAGGTAAGTTGATTCCCTTTTTTCATCCCTGAAAGAAATCATTAATCCAACCGAATCAGAAACTGGCTGATTACCGGTTTTGGTTTCTGCCAAATGTGATGAATTTCTAACCTCACACTTCTTAACTTGCAAAAGTTCTATTATTTTAACATCCTGATGGTCATTGTCTCCGGAAATGTATACAACTATATTTTTTTGGGAATCAGCGCCTATCATATAGGTATTCCATAAGTCATATTCTCCGGGTTCCAGCCCAAGTAATAAAAACTGTGATTTTAACCTGTTAATTTTACCTTTAGCCTTTTTTTTGCTATTTATATTGATAATAATAACCGGAATAATAAAGGCACTTAACAAAACCATTCCGGTAATTGCTACTGAAATATCCATTGTTTCTAATTTAAATTTTACTGTTTTTCCGGAAGCCGGTTAAGGGAGGCACCGGTTTAAATCCCTTACGGATGGAAATACTCTTTGGTATTTATTTCAGTTAACTTTATAAAAAATAATGGAAGGGGAATATTTTTTCGAATGATTCAAATCGATGTATGCAAAAAGGAATTGTTTTCAGGTAAACGAAAGGTTTGCTTCTGCACCATAACTTTTGTTGCCCCAGTAAAGCTTGTTTAACCGCTGTTTTTAACCTGGATTGGATGGTTACCTGTTGGGCAGGGACAATATTTCCTGAAAAATTAAACTCTAAATATGAAACCGGAAGGTCAGGAGAAATAGTAAAAAAACAATTCGTTACTATAGCAAGATTGCTTTCCTGTTTTGTATTTTCTGTATTGTTGCGGTAACCGCTTGTTATCGTTAATATCAGAAACAAGGTGATCCAAACGGACAGTTTCTGAATTATATTCATAATGCAAATGTATATTTTGAATGTATATTTAATGTTAAATTCAAAAAATTCATCAATATTTTTTTTCGATGAGTCATATAAAATAACAATCTGATTACCTACGAATAATGATCATTGTTGCACCAAAGCCATATTCCTTGAACGATGCATCCTGAACATAGTATTTTTTGTATTCCTGCTTTAATTCTTTTAGTATTTCAGTTTTCAGCGTACCCTGCCCTACACCGTGAATAAATACGATCCTTTTAACCCTGTTTTGGATTGCTTCATTCAATTCAGACCTGAACTTTTCCATTTGGATCTGCAGGATTTCATGGTTCGAAAGTTCACTGGAATTATCAATTAATTGATTTATATGTAAATCGACCTCGACCAGGTCAACATCCCTTTTACGGACTATATTTTCATTTGCTGTTTCTGTTTCCTTTTCTTTTTGCTGAATAACCTTTTGAATTTCAGATTCTGTAAGTTTATCAAATTCAACGACCATCGGGTTCCCGGATAAAGTCAACAAATATGCATTCTGCTGAAAAAAGCTGTTAGCCGAAAAGGTTTTCTCCTTATAAAATTTAACCGGAGCAATCTTGATCTCTTTAACAATCGGCTGAAACATTTCTTTCGATTCTTTCAGGAAAAAGATCAGTTGAAAGATCAATACAGGGAATTCCGATATATCAAAGGGTGCAAAACTTTCGAGCAACCATTTTGAATTAGGGGCTACTTCTCCTGAAACAATATGACTGTAACCGGTTCCTGAAAAATGTGAATAATTAAACATCAGCGTAAAATTGCTGTCGTTTACCAACCATGTTTCAATTTCACCACCAACCGGATTTTTCTGATCCTGCGGAACAAAAGCCACAAAAAATTCGGGTTTATCTTTTCCTTTAATAATCTTTGATTCAGCCTTTTCCTTCTTTACTGGTACTTCAACTGCTTCAGGCTGTTTTTGTTTTGGTTCATCGTAATTGTCAGCCGATTCAATTATAACCAACTCAGAAACCAGAGTCGGGATTTCAAAGCCGTCTTCCCCTTCCACATTGACCACCCTGCTGTTTATTATCGAAGTAACCACACCACCACCCACATCATTCAGAAACCTGACTTTATCGCCTACACGTACCATAGTCTAATTTTTTCACAAAAGTACATTATTTTGGCTATGTAAAACTTTGAATTATTTTTGCCTGGCTGAATATGGAAAACAATTCGGGACATATCAAAATTGCAGGGAAAATCAGGATGGCTGACTACGATTACCGGCTGCCGGAAGAAAAAATTGCCAGATATCCGCTGCCCGAAAGAAGCCTGTCGAAGCTTTTACTTTGGAAAAAAGGGCAAATTTCTTCTTTGAATTTCGATCAGATACCGGAAATACTGCCGGAAGGAACGCTCCTGGTATTTAACAACACCAAAGTGGTGCGTGCCCGTTTAAAGTTTCAGAAAGAAACCGGGGCGCAGATCGAAATTTTCTGCCTGAAGCCACACCAACCGATTGATTACCAGATGGCATTTGCCGAAACAAAATCTGTGGAATGGAAATGTATCATTGGAAATGCAAAAAAATGGAAATCGGGGCAACTGAAAAAAACGATTGAAATTCAAAACCAGAAAAGTAATGTTGTTGCAGAATTACTTTCTAAGGAAGGTGGAGATGCTTTAATCCGATTAAACTGGGATGGTGGTTTTAATTTTAGCGAGATCATTGAAAATGCCGGTACCATTCCTATCCCGCCCTACCTGAACCGCGAATCGGAAGAATCGGACAATACCCGTTACCAGACAGTTTATGCACGGATGAAAGGTTCGGTGGCAGCACCAACAGCTGGATTGCACTTTACCAACGCTATTCTGGAAAAACTCCGGAATAAAGGTATCAATACCGAAGAGATCACCCTGCATGTGGGAGCCGGAACTTTCCAACCGGTAAAATCGGAAACCATAGCAAGCCACCCGATGCACAGTGAAACAGTATCCATTCCTCTTTCTTTCCTTAAAAAATTAAAATCACACAAAAAGAAAGTTATTGCAGTTGGCACTACTTCGGTGCGGTCGCTCGAAAGCCTGTATTGGCTGGGAATACAAATTCATTTTGAAAGAAACCAAATAAGGGAATTCCATGTTTCACAATGGGAAGCTTACGAAAACAAAAACACCTTAAGTACTAATGAAGCTATTCAAAAAGTGATTTCCTACCTTGAAGATCATGAACTAAAGGAAATTCATTTTACCACACAGATCATCATTGTCCCTGGTTATGAGTTTAAGATAATCGATGGGATGTT
>JAFGGF010000278.1 GCA_016930735.1 Prolixibacteraceae bacterium | reverse complement strand
TTTATGCCTTCCATTAAAATTTTAATTTGTAACAATATACATCCGATTCTCCGGTTTGGTTCAAAAAAAGTAAAAAAATGCAGATGGAAAAACGTTATTTCGTGTAGTTTTGCGCGGCAATTTTATCAGATTGGAGATTTTGAATTTTAAAACCAATATGTAAAATTTTGATTTGCAGGTTGTTTAGAATTTAAAGTAGTGAATTTTAAAAAACTGGTGCTTTTATTCTTATAAATCAAACCTGATAAGTATTTTTAAGGAACTAATGAAATTGGGAAATGGACCTGGTTAAACCAAAAGACATCTTAAAAGTTAATCCTAATCTGTCAAACTTCGGAGGCGAATATTTTGCCAAGTTCCTGATGTACCTCCTGCGGTTCCGGAAACTCAACAAAATCTATGAAAAAGTGAGTGAAAAGGAAGGAGTTGAGTTTATCGATGAAATTATCAGGATGCTGGAGATCAAATTTGAATTTGATGAAAGTGAACTGGAGCGCCTTCCTAAAGAAAGGGCTTTTATTACAGTTTCGAACCATCCTTTTGGCGGGTTGGACGGAATACTGATGATCAAACTTTTAATGAAGTCGAGGCCCGATGTACAGGTGCTTACCAATTACCTGCTCAAAAAAATTGAACCTATTTCGGGTTATTTTTTGGCTGATTTTCCATTTGAATCGGACGAAAATGATGAACCTGTTACAGATGAAACAAATGCTGCCGCAGAACACCTGAAAAAAGGTGGCGTGCTAAGTATTTTCCCATCAGGTGAATACAGCATTTATGATACATTTAATAATATTTCGGATAAACAGTGGCGTTACCCGATCATTAAGTTTATTAAAAATGCCGGTGTACCAATTGTCCCTATTCATTTTCAGGGTTCAAACAGCCGTCTGGTAAATGTGGTCAGTAAAATTTATCCCGGTTTTAAAGGAGTCAAATTCCCAACCGAATTACTCAATAAACGGAACAAGGTTATAAAAGTGAGGATCGGAAACCCGATCCGTGTTGCCGACCAGGAACATTTTGAAGATATTTACCAGTTTGGAAGGTACCTGAGGGCTAAAACCTACAGCCTTGAAACCCAGTCAAATATCGAAGTTAAACGCTTCTTTAATTATTCGCTGAAGGCTCATCCTAAATTGGAAGTAATCATCGATCCGGTACCCAAAGAAATTTTGCTGAAAGAAATTCAGTCTATCAAAGAGAATTATACACTTTTTAACCTGAAAAATTATACGGTTTACTGCACACCTTCAAGGCTGATCCCCAATATGCTGAATGAAATAGGGCGTTTGCGTGAAATTACCTTCCGTGAAGTGGGAGAGGGCACCAACCGTTCGATCGACATCGACGAATTTGACCTGTATTATAACCAGATGTTTATCTGGGACGATGATGAGGACAGGCTGGTCGGGGCTTACCGGATGGGAATGGGGCAGGATATTATCAGGCAATACGGCATCCGCGGATTTTATTTTAACAGCCTGTTCAGGGCTTCGGATGAAATTACCGGCATACTGGAACAGAGCCTCGAACTTGGTCGTTCGTTTGTAGTGCGTGAATACCAGCGTAAACCTATGTCACTGTTCCTGTTGTGGAAAGGAATTTTGTACTTCCTCCTGAAAAATCCTGAATACCGTTACATGATCGGGCCGGTGAGCATCAGCAACAACTACTCAAAAATCTCAAAGGACCTGATCATTTCCTTTATCATGAAAAACTTTTTCGATTGGGAAATCGCACGGAACATCAGGCCACGGAACAGCTATAAATTCAAGGCCGACAATCCGAACCTGAACATCCTGATGGAAAATATGGAAAAGGATATCAATAAGCTCGATAAATGTATTGGCGACCTTGATGAACTTAACACCGGGCTGCCGGTTTTACTGAAAAAATACATTAAACTGAATGCGAAAATCATTGGGTTTAATGTTGACCCTAAATTTAACAACTGCCTCGACGGACTGATCATCCTTGATGTGTATGACGTCCCAAAAAACACCATAGAATCGCTTTCCAAAGAGATCAATGACGGCTCATTGTTTGAAAAATTCTACTCAAACCGAGAGATGGAGGAGAGAGATTAGTCTATTTGGTTTGCAGTTTACAGTCGCAGTTTTCAGGTACAGTTAACAGTGTTCAGGGTGGATTAAAGGATTTTATTTTTAATGAATTGGCGTTTTTTTAAACTGAGCTCTGTTAAAAGCTCCTGTCGAGCCATTTCACAATCTGTTCCCAGTGTTCTCTTCCTATCTCTGCATGTGTAGCGCCTTTCCAAACCAGAAATTCTTTGTTGTTACCCGGAATCAAGTCGTAGAACTCCAATACTTTATCTACATCAAACAACTCATCCTGATCGCCAACGCCAACCAGTACAGGAGTTTTCAGGTTTTCAGGTATCCGGAGTTGTTTTACATCAAGCATAGTCAGAAAACGGACTGTGTATTTATAGTTAAAAAGTGGGTCGTTTATACCAAGCATGCCGTCGCGATAATATTCAAAAGCCTGGTGCGAGGGGCGGAAAATTGCAGTGGCGAGGATCCTCATTTTCTGAAAAAAGGAAATCTGATCAATGGCATTTCCCGTTTTGCCTTCGTAGGCTCCCGAAAGCAAAACCACGCCCACAAGCTCTTCCGGTATGGTTTCTGCAACACACATGGCAGCAGCAACTCCAAGGCTGTGCCCCAAAACAACTACTCGTTGAAATCCAAGGCTTTTTACAAACTCCACCGATTCTTCCAGGTCGGCGATCCACCTTTCCTTGTTCGGGCTGTCGCCCCGGTTTCCATCCGATAAACCATGCCCGCGGTAATCGAGCCCAAAAGTGGTGTAACCACCTTCCGAAAAAGGAATTGCAGCCATCTCATAAGCTCCGCTGTACGCTGTCAGGCCATGAAAGATTAGAACGGCAATATCCTCTTTGCCGGCTTCAAGCGTATCAGGATCCCAGCGGCGGATAAAAAGCGTTTCCCCATCGCTGGTGGTAAATGTGTGATACGGACCTGAAAAATCTGCCCTTAATTCAGCAGCCTTTTCGGGTGATATCCCCTGATGATGGACTTTTAATGGTGAAGGCAGGAAAGACAGGATCAATCCAAAAACCAAAACAACAGCCACCAAAGCCAGCAGCCACAGCAAAAGTTTTTTCAGTAGTTTTTTCATTGTTCAGTCAGATAAAGGTTTTAATTTGATAAGTAAAACTGACTTTGAAGTTATAATGAAGCTGGAAGATTAAAACGGGAAATAAAAGGAAAGGGTGCAATTTTATTAGAAGATTAGCACTATCTGGTAAAGGGATATGTTAGTTAGTAGTCGCAGTAATTTATGTAAATAGTGAGATGTAAAAGGTGTTTTAAAAAGCGTATGGCGCATAGCACATTGCCTTTATAGCTTAAAATTCAAAATTTAACATTTAAAATTTGATTTGCCACTAAGACTCGCATCTCGCGGCTCGTAGCTCAAGACCTTCGGAAATATGAATTAAATATTCAATAAACAATATTCAACATTAAATACTATTTAGTATGAGAATTAATCTCTTTTAGGGCAGTTTCAACAAAAACATCCTTTCCGGTGAGGAAGTCTTCGTAGGTTTCTTCCACCTGAATATCGGGTAAAATGGCTGAGGTGTCCATGTTTTTAACTGCTGCAGCATAGGTAGTCCTGCCGAATGTAATGATCATCTGTGTATTGGATAATCGTAATTCGGTATTTCTTCCCGCATTGCATTTGTACGTCGCTCCTGAAGGTGTGCCAATAAATTTACCAAAGTGGTGGTATTTAAGGAGTGCGCAGAAATGCCCGTTTGTTGAACCGCAACTGCCATCAATCAGGGTGTACAGGTTCCCATTAAAATGATTCTCAGGCAAAGGCAGCGGTTCCGACAGTGGCTGGTACCTTCCGTAAGGTTCGGAAAAATAGGGGACTTCTTCAGTTTGCAGGTATGACAGAAGAATGGAAGAACAAAACGGGTCGCCGCCGGTATTGCCCCGTACATCCAGTATCAGGTTGTTGATGCCTTTTGTATGGATCAGTGTAAAACAACTGTCCATAAAATTCCGGAAATAATCAACTCGGTCGTAGTAAATAAAACTAGGAATTGTCATAAGTGCAGCGTCTTTGCCTTCCAGTATTTTAAATCCAAGAGGAGGATTATGAAAATGGAACAATACCTGATCGTTCACTGTATCGTAGTTAGCCGGTATAAGTTGCCTGACTTCAGGCACAGTGCTTCCTGGTGGCAGGTAATTTATTATATATTCATCAGGTAAACCGTAACAACTGGAGTAAAACAGCGGAAACCGTTGTGAAAGCTGAGCATTGATAAAATAAGGATTTAACGCGTCACCTGAAGTTGTCTTTCTTAGTTGTGCAAGTATTGATCGAAATGATTCACCATTTATCTCCTGTAAAATACTTCCGCGGGGAATTTCCTCAGAATCGAGGTAGGAACCTGTTACAATGGCTTTTCCGTTTATTAATTTCAGTTTTAAGGGAAAGATTTTGTCGGGTTTGGTTACAAAAAAACGGCCCGGCATCCATGTGGCTGTATGCATACATCCAATCTTTGCCGTAATAGGAGCAAGCATGTTGAAAAATTCATCCCTTTCCATTTCGTGGTTAAGTAGCATAAAATGGGCATCAAACAAACTGTCGAATATATATTTCGGGGTATATTCATATAAACAGCAATGCTCATTTTCCAGAATGTCCCTGAATTGTAAAAAATCTTCCTGTAAAGCCTCCGGGCTAAAAGAATTGGTTTGCGCTAAAAGAGTTGTATTTATAACGAATACCAGTAGAAGATTGAATATAAGTTTAATCCGATTTTTCATGACTACAGATTTAAAGTTTGTATATACGATGCAGAAGGGAGAAAGATTCCATAAAAATTAAAGATTGAAAAGATAGAGTAGATTGGAAGGATTGTCTAAGATGAAAAAAGTGAACAGAAAGTATTGAAATTTTAAATTCATGCAACTTGCAACTTGTAACTTGAAGCTCGCAGCTCGCAGCTATTTCAAATACAGATTGCTGTCGCCGTAGCTGAGAAAACGAAAATTGTTTTTTAAAGCAAAGTTGTATACATTTTGCCAGTCGTTGCCAAGGAAAGCAGCAATGAGCAGCAACAGAGTACTTTTAGGCTGGTGGAAATTGGTGAACATCCCATCGATTATCTTAAACTCATAACCAGGGACAATGATGATCTGTGTGGTAAAATGAATTTCCTTTAGTTCATGATCTTCA
>JAFGGF010000277.1 GCA_016930735.1 Prolixibacteraceae bacterium | reverse complement strand
GCAAAAATTCCATTAACCAGGTCGCGCTGTGCACGATATAATTTTTCTACATATCCCTTAAGCTGTTCAAACTGTTGGTCGTCTCCTTTAGGGACCGGGCCCGAAATGATTAACGGTGTACGTGCATCGTCAACCAAAACCGAGTCAACCTCATCTACGATAGCATAATGATGTTTCCGTTGAACCAGGTCTTCCGGGTTAATTGCCATATTGTCGCGCAGGTAATCGAACCCGAATTCATTGTTTGTACCAAAAGTAATATCGCTGTTGTATGCTTTTCTTCTTGCTTCAGAATTAGGTTGATGTTTATCAATACAATCAACACTCAGCCCGTGAAATTCGTATAATGGCCCCATCCATTCAGCATCACGTTTCGAAAGGTAATCGTTGACAGTAACTACATGTACTCCCCTTCCTGCCATGGCATTCAGGAAAACCGGCAGGGTTGCTACCAGCGTTTTACCTTCACCTGTTGCCATTTCAGCGATTTTCCCATCATGAAGAACAATTCCGCCAATTAACTGTACATCGTAATGTATCATATTCCAGGTGATCTCATTACCACCGGCAATCCATTTGTTTTTCCAAACAGCTTTATCGCCCTCAATATTAATGCTTTCACGTTGAGCTGCAAGATTCCTGTCAAAATCATTGGCTGTAACAACCAGTTTCTCATTTTCAAAGAACCTCCGGGCTGTATCTTTTATAATTGCAAAAGCAACCGGTAATACTTCATTTAAAACCTCTTCCAGTTTTTCATCAATAATCTCCTCAAGTTTATCAATCCGTTCGTAAATTTTTTCTGTTTCCTGAACCTCAACTTCTTCAACTTCAATTTTTAAAGCTGCAATTTCATCTTCTTCAGATTTAATACGCTCGTGGATAATATTTTTTATTTTTTCTGATTCTGCCCTGAGTTCATCATGTGAAAGGGCTTTTATCCTTTCATATTCATTTTTGATCGACTCAATAACCGGCATTACTTCCCTGATATCCCTTTCCGATTTATTACCAAGAATTTTCCCTAAAACTTTTGTTACGAATGCCATAGATTAATTTATAATTATTCAAAAATTAAATAACCAATGCAAATGTAGTTAATTTGCAGAGGCTAATAAAACGATTCTTTCTTTTTTATAATAATTGTGCCATTTGAGGATATCGTGTCGAAACAGCCATATTTGCAGTATCTTTGTCATTATTGTCAAATAATTATTTGTTATTATGGAACCAAAAACCTGCTTTGTATGCAAGAAAAAGCTGGAGAATGACCCCTATAAGATAAATAAAGAGTTGAATTTACCGGTTTGCAAAACCTGCAGGGGGTCTGATGAAGAAAAAAAAGAAGCTGAAGAACTGCTTGACAGCCTGGCCGACGACCTGATCTGTGGCTGCATATAAAGAAAAAAGGGCTGCATCAACATGCAACCCCCTTAATTTGCTAATTTAAAACTATTAATTTAAAAGATGCGTATATCCGTCGTTTATCAGCATCGGAAGATAACTTGCAATTAATCCTAATGCTTTTTCATCATCAACCGGATTAGGAGTAATAATCTGTTGCCTTTTCAGTTCATCCTGGCTTATAACTGCCCTGGAAATCTTTTTAGGGACATTGCTCCAGCCCTTTTTTAATTCAACAGCTCCAAAACCTTTCGGACCAGCAAGGTAATTCACTTCAAAATATTTTGAATGAACAACATAATTTGTACCATCCAGATTTTTTGTTTTAACAACTGTAACCGGAGTTTCATTTACACTGTAGGTAAGGGTCCACACTTTTTCAGCTTTTTTCCCGAGGAAAAGATCTTCGACCTGGTTAATCTGATAATCTATAAATTCTTTCCGTGAGCCTGTGGCGTTAACTGTTACACTAACAAAGAGGACTAATGCAACCATTAAAGTAACCAAATTCAATTTTTTCATGACATTTCTGTTTTAAGTTTTACATGTAATTGTTATCTGTTTTCAATTCTATTTGTACAAATATGACGCCCGGATTACAGTTCTGTTTCCCTGATATACAGTGTTTTATAACATAGTAATTTCGTCGATTATTTATGCCGTTTCGCTGATTTGAATTTTTATTTTAAGATTTGGTTTTTAAATACCGGAAATTTCTGATTCTTACTTATAATTTTTAAATTAACATAGAATTTTACTTACACTTTACAAATCAATAAAAGATAAAAAAGTATTAAAATCATGGAATTAATCGACGTAATTAATAAAAGATATTCGGTAAGAAGTTATAAAAACATACCTGTTGAAGAAAAAATCCTGTTTGAAATACTTGATGCAGGCCGTTTGGCACCTTCTGCTGTAAATTTTCAGCCCTGGTTTTTTATTGTTGTGAAAGAAAAAAAACAAAGGGAAGTGATGAATAATGTGTATTCCCGGACATGGTTTAAAACTGCACCGGTTGTGATTATCATCTGCGCCGATCATTCGATGTCATGGAAAAGAAGCAATGATAAAAAAGATTTTGCCGATGTGGATGCTTCCATTGCCATTGACCATATGACCTTGCGTGCCACGGATCTGGGTCTGGGAACCTGCTGGGTTTGCAACTTCAATGCAGATGAATGTTGTAAAGTACTTGAATTACCTGAACAAATTGAGCCCATTGCCTTGCTACCACTTGGATATCCTGATGATTCACAACCTGTAAGAAAAAGGAAACCTTTGGAAGAAATTGTTTTCCTGGAGAAATTCGGAAATACTTTTTCAGGCTAACGGTTTTTCAGATATTTTTCAAGCCTGTTCATCCCTTCCATCAGGTTCTCAAGTGAATTGGCATATGAAAACCGGAGGAAACCTTCACCATT
>JAFGGF010000276.1 GCA_016930735.1 Prolixibacteraceae bacterium | reverse complement strand
TGGCAAACAAACGATGAATTAAACCTACAGAATGATGCTTTACTATACGGTGCCGGTTTAGAATTGGATGAAGGCAAGTGGTCGTTTACCTCTTCACTTACAGGATATTACGGCTATAAAAATAATGGTGACCGGCCTTTGATTTTCACTTCCGGTTTAAAAACTGATATTGGTAAAAAAACACTGAGGTTGCAGTATCTGCATGGTCTCCACGACTGGGAATACAATACTTTTAAACTTTCAATGATTTGGTATTTGGATGGTATCAATTAAAGGGGAAAATATTTTCAGGAAAATTGCAGGATTGTTTTTTCAAAAGCGGATTTTATGGTTCTCTGTCCCTTTTTTGATTTTTTTGGTTATTGGCGGAATATTACTGATAATTCAAAATAAAGGAGATATTTTACTGGCTTTGAATTCCGTTTCATCACCTTTTTGGGATCAGATTTTTCTTCAGGTTACAAAAATCGGATTGGGAAGTTTTATAGCCTTGGTCGGAGTTGTTTTGGTTTTCTATAAATTCAGGTGGTCGCTGCTGGTTTTTATCAACCTGGCATGGACCGGAATTTTTACCAACCTGTTTAAAAGGGTGTTTTTTCATATGTCGTCGAGGCCCCTGCACTATTTTTACTACGACGATTTTCCCCGTTTCCTTTACGATGCCCCGCTTTCTTATTTTAATACTTTTCCTTCAGGCCATACAATTACAATTTATGCCATCTGCAGCCTTTTGGCTATTTTAGTAAACCGGAGGGCAGTTAGCCTGGTACTCTTCCTGCTGGCACTTTTGGTTGGTTTTTCAAGGGTTTACCTTTTACAACATTTTTTTATCGATACTTATTTTGGTGCAGTCACCGGCATTGTAGTTACAGTGTTAACCTTCTGGATCGACCAACAACTGAAACTTGATCGACGCAGTTTCCGGAACATGAATCTTCAAAAGATTATCTTTCGAAATAAAAATTAATTTCTTTCTGAGATTAAAACAGTAGTGGGAATTTCCAAAATATCTTTGCCCGAAAAAATTATTTTACAACCCTCAGGAAGTTCAATTTGATCAATTTGCTTTTGGATTGAAATTAAAATACCATCCGGATTTTCCTGAAAAAAAGTTTCAATCTGATCTGCATCCAGTTCAG
Organism: Prolixibacteraceae bacterium; assembly: GCA_016930735.1. Taxonomy (GTDB): domain Bacteria; phylum Bacteroidota; class Bacteroidia; order Bacteroidales; family Prolixibacteraceae; genus JABMQB01. The sequence goes on along the minus strand of JAFGGF010000276.1, from coordinate 2,863 downwards.
GAATTTTTTTCTTCAGGTAAAAAGAATACGAAGCATTGAATTTTTTGTAGTAAGCTACTTCTTTATCCTGAAGTAAATGAATGCTTTTTTTGACCGGATTTTGTTTGTCGATAGCCGGGAAAATTGCAACAAAAAATAATATTGAAGCCAGAATGAAAGTGCCGGCAATAGTTGAAATAGTGTAAGCAATTTGTTTTTTATATAAAAAGGCCAATGAAATAAAAACACCGACCGGCAGAATCACAAACCATAATCCTGATCCGGCAGCATCAGCAAGTGATTGATCGGTTTTTAAAGCAAAATAACCACCAACCGGCACAATCAGCGAAATTATCAGTAATCCGAAAATCCATGGTTTTATTCCTGAACTTTCAGGTTTAAGTTCCTTTAAATAATATGCCAGAATTATTGCCAGAAAAGGGTAGGAGGGGACAGTGTAGTTTGGGAGCTTGGTCTGTGAAATGGAAAAAAATACAACAATAACTCCTGCTGCAGTCAGGCAAAACAAAATGAAACTGTCTTTTTTATTTTTCAAGGCTGTTTTAATAGCGGGAAATATTAAAACTGAAAATGGCATTAATCCGATAAAAACATATAAAAAAGTAATGAGGAAAATTCCGCCATGCCCTTCCATCTCGCTTCCAAACCTCGAAAAGTTATGCTTCAGTAAAAATTCACGCGTCCATTCCCAATTGGTTTCCAACCCGTTCAGGATAAACCACGGCAGGACAATAAGTAAAACAATCAGTGCACCCAGGAATGGATTTAACCTTTTTATAACAATCCATTTTAATTGTTTTGTAAAAATCAGGAACAGTAAAAAAATCAAACCCGGCAGGGCAATAGCCATAGGTCCTTTTGTAAGGATTGCCAGCCCGATGGAAATATACATCAGGAAAACATCCGGTTTTTTCTTTGTGGTAACTGCAGAATAAAAAAGGAACAAACTCCAGCAAAAGAAAAAAATCAGGTAGGGATCGGGAACGGCAAGGTGAAACTGGATACTTAAGTGGATTGATGAAAGTAAAACCAAAACTGCAAAAAAAGCGGTTTTCCTGTTTATAAATTTTTTTGTGTAAAGAAACGTTATAAGGATGGTCAGTGCTCCGAAAATTGCTGAAAAAAAGCGTGCAGCCCATTCATTTACTCCGAAAATTTTATAGGAAGCCATCATAAAAAAATAATGCAAAGGGGGCTTGTCTTTCCGTAAATTGTAGTTGAAAGTCGGTATTAACAAATCTTCCTGTTCAAGCATTTCACGCGCACATTCCGAGTTTTTTGCTTCATCGAGGATGTAGATGTTTGTATTCCAGTTATTGACACAATACAAGCCAAAAGCAAAAAAGAAAAGCAGTACAGGAAAATACTTATTTTGAATCAGTTTATTAATCATTTAATTTACCTTTGTGCCACAGTAAGTACATTGCTGGTTCGATACGAAAAGTTCATTATTTTCGTTTTGCTAAATAACAAAAAAATGGGCAGAAGCCCGGGCATAAAAAGTAAAAAAGAATCGATGAAAAAGCTTTCACTTGTAATTTGCGTTTATAACGAAGAACCCAATATTATTCCGTTGAGCAATCAGATTAAAGAAGCCCTTGATGGGTATGATTTTGAAGCCATTTTTGTGGATGATGGTTCAACTGATGGTACCAGGAAAAGGATCATGGAAATATCGGATGACCGGTTTATTATGGTGGAATTAAAACGAAATTACGGGCAAAGTTCTGCGCTTCAGGCGGGAATTGACCATGCTGAAGGCGAATTTGTAGTTTTACTTGATGGCGACCTGCAAAACGACCCGGCAGATATTCCAATGATGTTAAAGATGTTGGAGAAAGAAGAATGGGATATGGTTGCAGGAGTGCGTGCGAACCGTAAAGACGGTATGTTCCTAAGAAAGATTCCGTCAAAAATGGCAAATTATATGATCAGGAAGTCTACCGGAATCCATATGAAAGATTTGGGGTGTACCTTAAAAATATTTACAAAAGACATTATAAAAAGCATACATATTTACGGTGAACTTCATCGATATATTCCAGTGTTGATAACACTTGAGGGTGCAACAAAAATTACCCAGGTTGATGTAAATCACAGGCCCCGCGAATTTGGTAAATCGAAATACAACCTTAGTCGAACTACAAGGGTTATGAGTGACCTTATCCTGATGATGTTCTTTAAAAAATACATGCAGCGCCCGATGCATTTTTTTGGCGGACTTGGAATTATAACTCTTGGAATTGGGGTCCTGATTAACATTTATATGTTTATCCTTAAATTACTGGGAAATGATATCTGGGGAAAACCATTGCTTCTCCTGGGAATTTTACTCGTAATGGGAGGTATCCAGTTTATTACAATCGGAGTAATTGCTGAACTTCAGATGCGTACATACTATGAATCTCAACATAAAACGCCGTACCGGGTAAGAAAGGTTGTAAATACAAAAATTTAAGGTTTAATTTATTGGTTAATCCATTGTGGAATTTAAATTATAAAGCACTAATAATAAATCATTTATTGTAGATCCCCATCTCAGTCTTCCCTCAATTGGGGGAACCTGGCAGAAGATCAAGCTGGAATGTCCAATGGACAGAAAAAGGTCTGCTATTGAAAATTAGTAAAATCGATAATAATCATTGTATCTTTAAGATCAATCCGCACAACCCATTTATCGGTTAATAAATTTGAAAATTATTTTTCCGGATTTTCTAGGATAAATAAAAAGGCCTGCCGAAGCAAGCCTTATGAGATTTTATTTTAACACTACCTTTTAATTATCGTCGGTCAAAGTGTAAGTTACGGTTATTGAGGTGTTCCCCTGTACAAGTTTGTCGTAATCGTCGTTTGAAGTAAGTTC
>JAFGGF010000045.1 GCA_016930735.1 Prolixibacteraceae bacterium | reverse complement strand
TAGATGGGATTTGAACCCACGACCCCTGGAACCACAATCCAGTGCTCTAACCAACTGAGCTACAACCACCATTTAAAATAGCGGTGCAAATATAATATTTGTTTGAATTCAAAACCAAAAAAAACATTCATTTTTTGATTTTCCTTCAGCCATAGTAAAACACTAGTTCTAAAATTTAATAATAATTATTTAGTAATTTTAATTTATTGCAACCATTTCAGAAATTGGTTGTCAATAGAAATGAAACTTAACAGGATTTGGGACAAAAAAAGCATATACATCAGGATATTATTGAAGATTGTAAATCGGGTGATAATAAAGCCAGATACAAGTTATATCAATTATATTCAAAAGCCATGTTCAATGTGTGTTACAGAATGATGCACAACCGTGAAGAGGCTGAGGATATGCTTCAGGAGGCCTTTACCCTGGCGTTTCGTAAACTGGATACTTTCAGGTATGAATCAGGGTTTGGATCCTGGATGAAAAGGATTGTTGTAAATACTTGTTTAAATGCCATAAATAAAAGAAAACCGGAACTTGTTTATTGTGAAGACATTTATCAGAATGACAGGATGGAAGAAGAAGAAAAGGAAATAGAATTTTCAGTTGAAAATGTTAAAAAAGCAATGGAGGAGTTACCAGATGGAGGACGTATGATTTTCTCTCTATACTTGTTTGAAGGGTACGACCACGGTGAAATAGCCCAGATTATGGGAATTACCGAGTCGACCTCAAAAAGCCAGTTTATGCGTGCTAAACGGAAAATTATAGAAATTTTAAAAACACAAAATATATGGTCATGAAAAATATTGATCGTTTGGAAGATTTTGTAAAAACTAACCGTGAAAAATTTGACAACCTTGAACCTTCACCGGAAGTTTGGGGAAAAATTCAGGGCAATGTTGATAAGGTTAAAAAAATAAGGTTACAAACCTATATTGTCAGAGTTGCAGCTATTATTGCTATCGTTGCTGTTTCAGCGATTTTAATTAATAATACTTTATTCAGGTACAGCCGTGTAAGCAGTACTTCCGATCCTGAAATCAATGAATTACTGGATACAGAAAAATACTATGCCCAAAAAGTAAACGGGAAGCTTAAAGAAATAAGGAAGTGTTATGCCACTTTCCCTGATATTAAAGATGAAGTGGAAACTGATTTAAACGAATTGGAGTCAATGTACAATTCTTTAAAAAATGATTTAAAAGATAATATTTCCAATAAAACTGTAATTGAAGCAATGATTGAAAATAACCGAAACAGGCTGGAACTGGTTGATTCGATTTTGGAACAGGTAGAATGTTAAAACAAAGGAAGATGAAAAAGACAAAAATTATATTGCTTGTATTCGTCATTTGTTTAATTCCGTTTGCGGGACATACACAATTTAACGAAACAAGGGAATACAACCGTGAATTTAAGGTAATGCCTGAAACAAGGATAGAGATTACGAATAAATACGGGAACCTGGTTGTAAACACATGGGAAAAAGATTCTGTGATTTTCAATATCAAAGTTAATGTTGAAGAAAAGAAGTTGTCAAAACTCGAAAAAACCATGGAAGGAATTGATTTTGAATTCATAGAAAGTTCACACTTCCTTATTGCTAAAACTATTGTAAATAAATCGAGTAGTGCCCTTGAAAAAGAACTTCTTAAATTTAAAGAATCGTTATTAAATGATGAAGGGAACGTAGAAATAGATTATACAATCTGGATGCCTGAAAACTGTGACCTGATCCTTGATAATAAATACGGCAATATTTTTATGAGTGATTTTACAGGGAACTGTGAAATAACACTCTCAAACGGGAACCTGAAAGCACATAACCTGCTTGGAATTACAAATATAAATCTGAATTTTGCCGATGCAACTATCAATAAATTAACAACATCCAGGTTAAAAACCAATTACAGCGAAGTTGAAATTGACACATCCGAAAAGTTGAAGATTGACAGTAAACAAAGTAATTTTGAATTTTTCAATACTTCTGAACTGGATATCATTTCACGCCGTGATAAATTCAGGATCCGTAAAGCTGGTATTGTTGAAGCAGAAGGCAGCTTTACCGGCTTCAGGATTTCTGAACTAAAAACCAAAGCAAATATCCGTGCAGATTATGGTGATATAAACATTGAGTATATTAATCCTGATTTCGACCTCATTTTTATCGAATCCAAATCGACAGATATTAACCTCTATTTTGAACCGGAATCAAACTTCGGCTTTGAATTGACTAAAACAAAAATCGATATTGATATGTGCCGTGAAATAGAAATTACAGATGAGGTTATTCTTGATGAAAAAAACCAGAAAATTAAAGTCTCGGGGAAATTTGGAGAAAAACAGCCTGAAACAGACAAACTTTTTATTAACAGCACATTAGGAAGCGTTAATATCTATTCAAAATAAAATTTTCAGAAAAAAAACAATTTTAAATTATAATAATTGCAACCCTTCAAAAAAACAATTGTCAATACTACAAAACAATTAAAATATAGAAAATAATTAAACCAGTTAAGGGTGAACACCCTTCGAATTTTAAATTAAAAGTCATGAAAACAATTAAACTTATTTTTCTTAGTATTTCAGTTTTCCTCCTTCTTTTTTCAACCAGTTGTATTGATGAATTTTCAGTCAGAGGAAATGGAATTGAAAATAGTGAAACCAGGTTTGCACAAAACTTTAGTAAAGTAAAATCGAGTGGAGCCTTCGATATTCATATTTCCAACAGCGATGAATATGAAGTTGTTGTAAATGCCGAAACCAACATTCTTCCCTACATCGAAACTGAGGTAAACGGCAATACACTTTATATAAGTATCCGTGGATTACATAATGTCAGGAATACACTCCCAATGGAAGTATATATTTCGACACCGGTTTTGGAAGAGATCAAACAAAGTGGTTCGGGAGAAATTATTTCCGATTTTTTTGAAAGCAACAATTTCGATGTTGCTATTTCCGGGTCAGGGTATGTTGAAACAGCAGTCGATTGCCATAAATTTGATGTTACAGTTTCAGGCTCCGGGCAGGTTTATGTTTCCGGTGTAGCCGATTATTCCGACATCCACATCAGTGGTTCCGGGAACGTAGACGCATTTGACCTTTATTCCAAAGACTGCAATGCAAATATTTCAGGTTCAGGCGATATTTATACAAATGTAGACCGGCTACTTGATGTTTCAATTTCAGGTAGCGGAAATGTTTATTATATTGGTTATCCAAGCATAAACAGCCATATTTCAGGTTCAGGAAAAGTAATCAGCGACAACTAAATTTTAACAGCATGAATAAAATACTGATTATTACTTTTCTGCTATTGATTGCCTGTGTCAGTACATATGCACAACAATTCAGCAAGGCTATTGGTATCAGGGGTGGTTTATCCTCCGGTTTCGAATACCGGTTTTATACCGATGATGTTAATTCATACAAATTACTGCTCAGTGCAAGAAATAATGCAACACAAATAACAGCATTAAAAGAATTCCACCAATATGATGTTGCAGGATTCTCGGACCAGGTCGAATTTATTTTCGGGCTCGGTGTACATGCAGGATTTGAACGGTGGCACAAAAAATATTACAATTCAGGCTATACCTGGTATGAAACAAAGACATCGTTTATTACCGGACTGGATGGCCTGGCCGCCCTGGAATATACTTTTATCGACCTGCCACTTTGTGCCGGCATCGAAGTAAAACCATATTTTAACGTATGGGGCAGGAAAACCTTCGATGTGGAACTTTTCGATTTTGCCTTCACTTTAAAATATCTATTCTAAATTATTTCAAAGAAAATTAAAAACAAACCAATAATTTATTTATCATGAAACAATTAATAATGTTGCTCATTATTGTAGCAATCGGGCTTTCTGTGAGTGCACAGGATGACTACAGAAACGATGAAATTCAGACTATCTTTTCAAAAAACAAAAGTAACGGTGGTTACGGTGCCTTTACGTTTGGTTATTCTCAAATTGATGGAAAAGATGCATTTGTAACCGGAGCTAGAGGAGCTTTTATTGTTGATCATTCTTTTGCTATAGGCATTGGCGGTTATGGATTCGTTAATGACCTCTCCTATAAAGAAATTCTAACCGGTTATGATTCATATGTAGGATTGGCTGGTGGCTATGGGGGAATTTTTATCGAACCAATAATTGGCTCAAGAATGCCGGTCCATGTTTCTTTCCCGGTATTATTTGGAATCGGAGGTGTAGCACTTGTTGATGACACAGACTGGTGGAACAATCATTATTCATACGACGATGAAGCAGATGTTTATCTGGTTATAGAACCATCGGCAGAAGTCGAACTGAATCTAACAAAATTTTTCAGGGCTGCTGCATACGTAAGCTATCGTTATACTTCCGATGTGGAATTAACAAGTACCGACCCCGAAGTGCTTCGAGGCTGGAATATGGGATTAACTTTTAAACTGGGTAAATTTTAATATTCAGATATTAACTGAAACTTCTGAAAAAAACTTCTGCATTTGCAGAAATTAAATACGAAAAGGCAGAATTAATAAGAGCCCCGGATGGGGCTCTTTCTTTTATAATTGAAACAAATTAAAATTTTACATAGTCTGCCTTGTTTAAAAACTCAAGGCTTAACCTGCAACTTTCCAGTGGCTCAAAATTGTATTCCTCAACTTCAACGACTCCGTATTTTACACCGGCTTTTTCTTTTTCTGCAAAAATAGCAGCAAAATCAATGGCTCCACTTGCGCCAACTTCTTCTTTGTCTTTAATATGCCAGTTTTCAAATCGACCCGGATAAGCATCAAAATAATCGATCGGATTCTTACCCCCTTCAATTATCCAGTAAAGATCCATCTGAAACATTACTTTCTCCGGATCTGTTAATTCAAGCATCCAGTCGTAAACGGGTTTCCCTTCCAGTTCAGTTTTAAATTCGTTGTCGTGGTTGTGATACCCGAAACGGATACCTTTGGCATTGCATTTTTCACCAACCGCATTAAAATAAGCACAGTAACGTTTTAAACCTTCGAGGCTTTCGTAACCGGTACCACCCATCCAGGGCTGCACAATCCATTTTACACCGGCAGCAGCGTGTGCATCAATACACTCATCCCACCAGGCCATGGTTGAATCCCAGGTAGTATCATTTGGTACATCCTGCCCGGTATGAGAACCTAAAAACTGAAGCCCGTTGGTTTCACACAGTTCTTTGAATTCTAAAGGTTCCATACTGTAGAATTTTCCATCGCCGTAACCGGCAGCTTCTACAAACTTGTATCCCATTTCGCCAACTGCAGCAACAGTTGCTTTTGCATCATTATTCATGTCATCCCTGACTGAATAAAGCTGAAGCCCGATAAATTTTTCCTTAGGTGCTTTCTGGCAGTAAAATAATGTTGTTGCCAAAATTCCTGTAATAAAGATCAACACGAATGTTTTAATTTGAATTCTTTTCATATCGTATAAATTGGATTAATTAGTTTTTCCCGAAATTACATGATAGTATTAACATTTAAAAATGAATATCCCTATTTTTGCTTTTCAAATTTCATTTATGAGAAATAAAGATTTTCTGGGTATTGGTTCGGCATTGGGAGCTGCATTTTTCTGGAGCTTTTCGTTTATCTGGTTTAAAATTGCTTATGAAGCTTATCAGCCAATTACAGTTGTTATT
>JAFGGF010000275.1 GCA_016930735.1 Prolixibacteraceae bacterium | reverse complement strand
CGCACAGTCCCGATATCTTTTGGGTGTGTCAGTTCTTTGTATTTACGCGATAACGGGAAATACATGGTTATTGCAAAACTGATTAATACAATTCCGGAAACGATTAATCTGTATTTTTTGAAGTTTGTTTTTTTCCCGGCAGCCTTTCTTTTCTTCCTTCTTTTTTTCCGAACAGCGTATGACTGATTTTGCTTTTTTACCATTGTTTTATTTTGAAAATGGCATGCAAAATACTTCGGTTTAAAATGCCTGGATTTGAAAATTGAAAGAAGTTATAAACGAATTTGTTAACTGTTTTACAATTAAAAATCTAATCTTTAAAATGGAATTTATTATTTTTAGAATTAATTATCGAAATATTGGTTGAAGTATAAATAGTTAATCTTTAAAACATTGAAATGCGTTATCAAATTAGTTTAATAATTTTTATAATTATTGTTTTTGCCGGATGTGAAGACATTGACGAATTTGTTGTTGATGTTTTAGCAGAAGACCCGGTGGCTGTCCATGAAATTGATAGAATAAAAATTTCATTTTGCCTATTGAATGAAATGGGAGATTCCACAACCGTTTTTGAGCAAGGCGAGAATTTTTCATTTCGTTTACGAATTGAAAATAATACTGAAGAATCACTGCCTTTTTATGATTATGATGTATACAGGCTTAATGATTTTTGTAAAGTCAGGTCAAAGGGGAAAGATTATGGAAAACCTTTTAAATTCTTGCGATATAGTATGACAAAAGAAATGAGATGGATTTTTTCAAATGGAGGGCAGGCCGGATTTATTGCACCCTGGCATGATGAGAGAATTGAATTTCCAATGATGCACGGATATTTTGAAGGGTTGAATCAGCCTTATCTTAGGAAAGGGGAATATTATACTGAATTTGCCTATAATTTTAGTTTTGGTTACTCCAATGGAAAGCTGGCTAAAGAAATTGAAACGGGAAAACTGGCATTCAGAATAAATTTCAGGATTCAATAAGCAATCATTTTATGGTATTACATTGGAAATTTTAAAAGCCCATGCAAGCTCACAAGGCAGATGTTCCCTGATGTTTTCCGGTACATTAATCCTGATCCCTTTTTCAGTATTTTGCCATTTCAGGTTTTTGTTTGTTCCAAGTAAAACAATACTGGCGCCTTTTGCTGCCTTTATTCCTAACACTTCGAATGATTCGGGTAATCCCGGGGAATTTTCTTTTTCGAGGAAAATGGCAAAAATTGTTTTTGTGTCTTTTTTATTTGTCAAGCAGATATTTTCATTTTTATAGGAAATAATTGCACGTGTTCCGTATATGGCTTCACCATTAACGTCAATCCATTTTCCCATTTCATTCAGAAGTTTATAGGCGTCTGCAGGCCATTTCCCGTCGGGGCCCGGAGCTATATTATAAAGAAGGTTTCCACCTTTGGCAACAATATCAACCAGCATGTGAATTGCCTGTTTAGGTGTCATAAATTTGGCATCGGGCACCCACGACCAGCCACCGCCTGCAATGATACACGATTCCCATGGGTAGGGGAGAGTTGTTTCAGGAACCCGGTTTTCAGGGGTGAGGTAATTCTGGTTGGGGCCATTCACTGCACGGTCGACCACAATAATTCCGGGTTGTTTTTCCCTGGCTATGGCTGCAATCTCATCCATCCTGATATCCTGATTTACCTCACGGGTTTTAGGAAATCCTGAACCCGGATTGTCTGCTATTTGCTGATAATAATTCTTTATTTCCTCTTCCGATTTTTTTGCCACCCAGCCACCATCAAGCCAAAGAATGTCTATCTTTCCATAATCCGATAAAAGCTCCATGATTTGGTTTTGGGTAAACTCCACAAATTTTTCCCATTTATCAGGATGCTCTGCCGGGTCGTAATTTACATTCCGGTCGAGGGGAGGGAATTTCGGATCCCAGTAAAATTCGCTGTGCCAGTCGGGTTTTGAAAAATAAGCGCCTGCCCACAATCCTTCAGCCCGGAAACCATCAAAAATATCCTTTGCAACATTAGCCCTTGGGTTTACACTGAAGGGACAGCCGGGGCTTGTAATTTTATAATCAGTATATTTTGAATCGAACATACAGAATCCATCGTGGTGTTTGGTTGTGAAAACCACATATTTCATTCCTGCATTTTTAGCTGCTTTTGCCCAGTTTTCGGGTTCGAAGCCTACAGGATTAAAGGTCAGTTTCAGGTTTTCATATTCTTTTTTGTATTCGAAATAATTTTCCGGTGATGAACCTTTTTTACGGACACACCAGCCATAATCCTCAGGGCATAGCGACCACGATTCCACAATCCCCCACTGGCTGTAAGCACCCCAATGCATTAGCAGCCCAAACTTCATGTCCTGCCATTCTTCCAGCTTTTCAAGCACCAGTTTGTCTTTTGGTTCAAAGTATTTTACTCCTTCATCGCTGTGTTGAGCAAACACAGTAATTACAAAAAGAATGGGTATTAGGCTTATTAGTTTTTTCATGTGTTTAAAATTGTTTATTGATTAAGGTAATCCCGATACTCGGGAGAATTCGCATGATTATTAATCATTATTACTTGGTGTGAAATTATTATCATGCTCATTTCATATTATAAAATATTTATATGCATTAAAGTACATTGGACCCTCCCTCAGTCCCTCCCTTCGGGAAGAGAGGGAAGCTCAAATGTGCCTTTCGGCAAAATTATTTGTCAGGGTGGGTCAGGAATGTATCACACATTATTACATTCATTGTAATACAAATTCGTAGGTGAACATTTTTTGTGTAAATCAGTATTTTTTATAATTCACCAACTATTTTTCTTCCGTGGAACTCGTTGGCACCTGTTAGTATTTTATTTTCTTCAATATTATTTTTTGTCACTTTTCCGGCTACTAAAATAATAATTTGCCCGGCTGAAGTTTTTATCATTTTTTTGATAGTATCAACACCCTCCTTTGCCGAAGTTTTTCCTCCGGAAGTCAGGATGCGGGTAATGCCCTTAATATTTAAAAGATCTTTTACTCCTTCAACCGGGTCAACCAGTTCGTCAATGGCTTTGTGGAAAGTTACCTGTAATGGCAGTGCGTATTCTACCAGAAGTTTTGTATTGAAAATATCAATTTTGTTTTCCTGGGTTAACAAACCAAAAACCACCCCGGCAGCACCTGCTTTTTTTGCCCGGTCGATTTCATTCTTCATTTGATTGATTTCTTCTTCCGAATAAACAAAACTGCCAGCTCGCGGGCGGATCATCACCATAACCGGGATATTTAAACCAGAACAGGCTTTTTGTATCAATTCAAAAGAAGGTGTAAGCCCGTCCAGATGAAGGTTGGAACAAAGTTCAATCCGGTTGGCACCCAATTGTTCTGCTTTCCAGGCTTCTTCAAAGGTTTCGACACAGGCTTCTTTTATCATTTTAAAAATATTGTCTGCCGAAAGGTATTAAGAATACTTCAGAATTCATCTATTTACTAGTTGGTAAAAATGCCTTTTCCATAGTTCTGAACTTTGGAAAAGTTTATACAGAGGAATTCCTACTATGGTAAAACAGGTGGCATATACTAAGCAGTTATCAACCTTTTGTATAGCTGCGCAAAAGAAAGTGAGGGTATCACTCGAAGTGATGCCCTCACTAAAAACTTTACATTCCTGGTTTATTTGCTTTTTACGCAACCATTTTGTAATTTTAACAATCTAATGTTCAATTAAAACTTTGTTAAACCCGTTTTGTAACCTTAAAAACACCTGCGTATGAAAAAATCCTAAAATACATTAAAAACCAAACGCAAAAAGTTTTAGACTATCAGATAGTTGAAACTTATTATAATGAACCTTCCTCTTCCCGATGATTTTTAAATTATAATACGTGTAAATATTTTTACTTTCTGATAAAATAATATCAAATATCATGAATTATAAAATTTTAAAACCAAGTATTTGTGTTTTGCTTCTTTTATTTATAGGGGCAGGATGCGAAAAAGAATCCTTTGAAATAGCTGATGAAAGTATTGTTGTTGATAATCGTCCAGGATTTTCTATTTACAAAACTTCACACAATTATTTTAACTATGTGTCGATTAAACTAACCGACGATGGGCAACCCAATGCAATTCCGGGTTATACCTTAGATGATTCAAGAATTAAGGTTGACAGCAATGGAAATATAACTCCTAATTTCCGGTGGCGCTTAAAAAGTGGATATATTGTCGATAAAGAAACATATTTTGATGGTGTATTTACAAATATAACTATTCAGGAATATGTTGAATATACAACTAAGAATATAGGAGGTTGGCCCGATGATTTGCTTCTGCATAGAATTAAAGATAAGGATCCATTTACAGAATTTTATTATACAGGATGCCTTAACTGCCCTCTAAAAGAATTTACACTTGGAGAAATTAATGAAATGCTTGAAAATGGAACCATAGAAGAGCATTTTACAAGGTTGAAATAATTTCCAATATTTTATCTTACAACACAAACGCATACCCTATTTTCATAAAAAATGATCGGTCGGTCTGAATGAGTTTTGTAGCATTACTATTTGAATAATTGTCGGAATAGCCCAAAAAGAACACGGTTTGCGGGTTCAGTTTATACGACAGTACTACCTGCGACATCAGGCTTTTTACATGTGGTTCCGGCGGATCTTCATAAAGCAATACATTGTATTTGTAATCTCTGTACTGTAGGATGGTTCGCAGAAACAGTTTTTTTGTAAACTGGTATTTTAAGGTTGCATTTGAAATATTAACCTTGTAAAGGTTTTCTTTTTCAATATTTAACTGATCGTAGGTATGCCCGTAATAAACCGAAAAACGTTTTCCGAATTTTATTGTGGTAAAGGGAGTAAATCCGAATTGGTCTCCAAGCCGGGTATTTGAATAATCGATCCGGTCGCTGAGGTGCAGGTTTAAACCACAGCGGATGTTGCCGTTTGGATTCAGCCCGTAATAGAAATGCCATCCTTTTTGGTTAAAGTATTCTCCGTTATATAATTCACGTTCATATACATAGGTTAGGGCAGCCTCCGATTGCAATACACCAATGTAAACAAATTCGGTTTCGAAACCCCTTCGAAGCAGTTCATTTTGCTGGTTTTGCATGTAGGTATAATTTCCGCCTAAAATAAAATTGCTCCACCAGTTGTCTGTTTTATCCGAAATCCACATATAATCGGCACCTCCAACATATTCTTTGTACCCCACCATCGGGACAAAACCCTGGTCGGAACGGTAATCTTTGCCATAATTTTCATATGATAAAAAGTAATCGAAGTGTTTGGAATTATGTGAATATGCAAAATCGATGGCTGCATCTGAAAATTTATCATCCGGCTGATTAAAATCACTCACAATTTTTTCGGGGTATTGCGTAGAAGATCCGGCAATCATCAGGCTTACCCTGTCTTTGTCGGTAAACCTCAGATTCCCGTCAATTCCGTAAACACGGTTGAAATAATCATCACCCTCGCGGCCTGTGTAAAGCAACCCAAGGGTGTATTTGTTCCCAAAGTCCTTTTTATACCTGACTACGCTGTTAATCGATTTTTGCTCAAGCGTATAGCTGTCTGATCCTTCACTTCCCGGGAAAATGAGGTTGGTGATCTGATCCTTTACCACATAAGCACCAATCGTGTGAGATTTTTCTTTACCTGTAATTTTAACACCCCATTCGGGTTCGCGCATCGAGCGGGTGTAAATGGCATTCAGTTGAGTGTCGAAAAAGTCAGATCCCTCAGTAAAAAACGGCCTTTTTTCAGGGAAGAAAAGGGCAAAAGGCTCATTTACATCATTTAATGCAGCATCGGCTTCAACCTGCGAAAAATCAGGATTCAAGGTGGTTCCAAGAACAATATTGTTGGTGATTCCCCATTTCCCTGTAAAGCCCGGTTCCAGTTTTTTGTAATCCCAGTTAAAATCTCCAGTTGTACCGTTTTCACGAATTTGTTTTGTAACAAGAGAAAGGGTAGGGGTCAGTTCAATATTTTTACCCGGTTTAGCGCCTTTTAAACCTTCGAGTTTTAACGACTGACATAAATAACAATTGTTATTTCGGTCTCGCGGGAAAGTACCAATGTGGTGCCTTACGTTTCTTGGATAGCTTCGTACCGCGTCAAATCCCCAGGTCTGAGCTTCTCCTGAACGCTGGAACCTGAGTGACTGAAACGGAATCGACATTTCAACTTCATAGCCTTCATCAGTGATCTGCCCGTTTGAATCCCAGATTGCATCCCATGATTCATCAAAATTATTGGTTGATTCAATGGCATCGTTTTGAATTCCGTATGGATTGCAGATAAAATCAAACGACCTTCTTTCGTCATTATAGGTGTCAAGTATCACTCCCACCCAGTCATCCTGAAATGCGTTGTCACGGTCTTCAAAATGTGCCCTGATTTTTTCCGGTTCCGGATCGTATGCTTTAAATCCAATGTATAAATGATTTTCGGTATTAATAAGAAATACTTCGGTTTTTACAGGTGATGGAATATTGTCACCCGGTTGAACTTCGTAAGGTAATTCTATTTTCAGTGCCTGTTTCCAAAAGGATTCTTTAAGTAAACCATCGGTTTTAATTTTTTCGGTTGTTTTCGGAATCTGATAAAATTTATTAATTGTTGAATCCTTTGAGGAGAGGATAATATTTGTTGAGAACGCCTGAATATACAAAATACAAAGCAGAACTGAGCAGGTAATTGTTTTCATTGAATATTAGGTTTAATTGTGTAATTATTAAAGACCTGAATAATTAAGATTCGTTACAGAAAAACTGTATTTTTTATAATATATTCATCTATCATTTTTAACAGAAGTTCGGGAGTATTTCCTGTATTATCGGATGTGGTTACAATAACCATTTCTGTTTCCGGTATTATTACAATTAACTGTCCAGAAATTCCCATTGCAAAAATGGCTTTTAGTTCTTTTTGAAATTCAGATTCACCCAACCACCACAAGTAACCATAATCAAATCCCTGATCTGTCTTAATTTTAAAGGTAACCGACTCATTTATATAATTTTTCGAAATTATTTGTGAATTTCCCCATTTTCCTTCATTTATGATGAGTTGACCAATTTTTAACATATCCCTGGATTGTAATGCCAGAGAACCGGACATGAGGCAGTAGTCATTGTTTTTAAAATTGGGCCAGTAAAATTTTTTTATGCCAAGCGGATCAAACAAATTTATTTTTGCAAAGTCCTGTACAGAATTTTTTGTTGTATTGATAATTATGCCGCTAATTAAATCGGTCTGAGGATTTCTGTATTCAAACTTTTCACCGGGTGAATATAAAACTTCCTGCCCAAACGTACTTTTAATGACATCATCTGAAATATCATAGATAGCATCGTGATAATTTCGGTCCCATTTTAATCCCATCGACATGGTTAGTAAATGTTCCAATTTGATTTTGTTCCATCCAGGATCGCACCCGGAGGCATATTCGGGGAAAAACTCCATGACTTTCTGATCTACACTATTAATATAGTTTTTATCGATTGCAATACCAATAAGTAATGACCCGATACTCTTAGTACACGATTGCAAACTGTGTAAATCGTCAGTCCAGAATCCGTCGAAATATTTTTCAAAAATTAATTTCCCGTTTTTCGCAATTAAAACAGAATTAATTTTTCCATAATGATTTTCATTGATCAGGTTTACCATCTTCCGAAGTGAAACGGAATCAATCCCACTTTCTTTTAATGTGCCGATAGTCCATCCATCGTTTCTAAAAACCGGAGCTGAAAATGTATCTTTTTTCTCTAATTCAGCAAGCCCAGGATACTCTTCTAATAACTGGCCTTTTGGAATTTTATTCAACTGAACCTGCCTTTTTGAACCATCACTGTAAATTAAATTTCCTGAAATCCGATTTCCTGTAGTGTCCAGAATCCCTTTAAAACGGATTGCGGCTTCCCTGTTTGCAATAAAAGAAATCTTTTCTCCTTTTATTTTTAAATCGGAGCCTTCCATAGAGCCGTATTTCATACCACTACTATATGAATGAAACTGGCATTCTGTTTTATTTAGTCCTCTATAAAACCAAATTACAAAATTTTGATTTTCAATGTTTTCAATAAACTTCAGGTTCCAGAATCCTGAAAGCGGATTATCAGTTGTTTTTTGATTCCGGCATCCTGCATGAATCACTAAGATTAAAATCAAAAAAATTAAATTGCTTTTCATAATTTTAAAATTAATTAGTTTATATTTTGATATTTCAGAATTACAAAATGCCTTTGTTGGTCTGCTAAAAAAATAAAATTTTCCTGGGTGGCTATATCGTGTGGTTCATATTCACCGATTGTTTCGATAAGTAAAGGGTTGGAAATATCAGAATAGTCCCAGACTTCAATACCACATTGTAAATCAGCAACAAACAAATACTCAGAGTTTACAGTAATTCCATAATCTTCACCCGGGCTGTTTGCACTGGCAATGATTTCGGGAGATGATGGATTCTCTAAGGATAAAATGTTGAATCCGTACTTATGTTTTGATAAAAACAAATAATTATCATGAATTGCAATATCCCATGCACCGGAAGTGTTGTTTACAGTTCTGACTATTTCAGGGTTTTCAGGTTCTTTTACATCAATAATCTGTAGCCCTTTATTTGAATTTGCATAGTAAATATAATCCTGAAAGAAAGTGAGGTCATTTCCCTGTCCTTTGCAATCCAGGGTTGAAATAATTTTCATGGAAACTATATCGGAAACATCGATAACTGAAAAAAATCCATTCAAAGTGGAAACATACAAAACTGAATTATTTAGTGAAATTCCATTTACAGGTCCCTGAAGTGTTAACGAGGATTTTAAAACAGGATTTTCAACCATGTTTATGTCG
>JAFGGF010000274.1 GCA_016930735.1 Prolixibacteraceae bacterium | reverse complement strand
TAAATTTCCACATCAAAAAAAAGTCTGTCATGTTTGTAACTTATTCCGGAAATGTAGTGGTTCGACCTGATAATCGGATGGGTTTCATCATCTGCAAGTACCCAGAAATCACGGTTGTAGCCATAAGTTTGTTCAGATGCCGACTTGTTCAAAAATTGAAGATACCTTCCGGTAGCAACCTTAAAAATGAAATTGTTTTCAGTTTGGTAACTGGCCGAAAATCGTGGTTCAAAATAAAACTTACCGGTTTGGCCATATAAATTGATCCTGCCTCCGGGTTTAACACTTAATTTATCGCTGATATTTATCTGATCCTGAATATAACCTGAATACAGGAATGCTGAACTTTTTAAGTTGCTGTAAATAAAATCTCTGGAAGCATCTTTGTAAAAAGTAAATCGGTTGTATCTTGAAGCAATTCCAAATTCCAACTGATTTTTCTGATTGACGAAATATTTATTATTAAACGACAGGAAATAATCTGTCAGTTTGTTAGTTTCATTTGTAATATCTTCATTGGGAGCAGGCACAGGGGAGGGTTGTTCTGAAGAATTATTATTTTCAATAATCGTTTGATTGTAATAATCATTAAAATAGCCTGAATGCCCCAGTTGCAGATTTGTAAAATATTTAGGATTCCATTGTTTTTTCCACGAGATTCCCAATCCGTTGTTTCCCCATTTATTTAAATCCTCTGTATTTATATCAAACTGGTCGTTTGAAGAAGAATTTGAGCTGTTTAAATTATCTTCAGCACCATAGGCTGAAACTGCAATGTTTTCTTTGGCATTGGGAGTGTAAGTCAGTTTCAGGTTATAATCACTGAAATAAAATTCAGGTTCGATAATGTTAGCCGGTCCCGGGAAACGGAGCGACTGCCCGATTTTATGTGATAATATCTCATCGGCTAGCCATGATGAATAAATATCTGAAAATGCCCTTCTTCCTGCGGCTACCAATGTAATTTTTTTTGAAACGGGAATTTCAGCTGTAAGATTGGCGCTGATCAGGTTAATACCTCCGTAAAACTGTGGTTTTTGCTGAGAACCTGTTTTCCCTGTAATATCTACAATGCCCGATATTCTTTCACCATAATGTGAATCAAACCCACCCCTGAATACTTGTATATTTTTAATTACATTGGGATTAAGTGCAGAAAAAACTCCAAAAAAATGGTCAAGGTTATATAGTGTAAATCCATCATAGGTAACAAGGTTCTGGTCGGCAGAGCTGCCGCGGATATTCAATTGCGCCGAATTTTCCTGCCAACTGATCCCCGGTATCATTTGCAATGCCCTGAAAACGTCTGTTTCACCGTAATTAGGTAAATCGGAAAAACGTGCAGGGTTAAAAGTTAAATGCCCTGCCTCATTACTTACTTCAATTATGTCAATTTTGTTTTCAGTAATATTAACCGGATCCAATGTGTGTACTTTTTTACGTAAACCAATTTTCAGGAAGTTATTTTCAAAAGAAGAAGGAATAATTGTATCACATGGGAAATATCCAAGGTACCTGACCTGGATTATGGAAGAAACCGAATCGTAAATTTCAACGCTGAATGTGCCGTCTACGGTTGCAGGGATCGAAAAGTTCCTCCCACTGAAAAAAACAGAAGCGTAAGGCAATCGCTCTCCGGTTTCTTTGTCAAATACAATTCCTGAAATTGTTTTTTTTGAAAAATCCGCTATTTTACTGAATTCTTCATTTTTAATTACCAGGTATGTATTATGCATGTAACGTATATCATACCCTGTCCCTTCAAGGACTGACTTTAATATTGCTACGATACTGGTTTCTTCAATTGTTTTTGACAGCTTAAGTTTTTGTAACTCACCTGCATCAAAAGCAATACGGATTTCCAGATTCTGAGCTATTTCTGTAAGGGCTTTCGAAACAGGGGCATCTTTAAAAGTAAATGTGAAAGTTTGTGAATATACTTTAACCGGAAATAAAAAAACAATAAAAAATAATAAAACACATATATGTTTATTCCTTTTGATAAATGATGATTTTCCGGTTCTTAATTTCATATTTTAACTCCATCGGAATACAGACAACTTCGAGCGCATCAGTTAAATTGTTATTTGGAAAATCGACTGTAGCTAACCTGTCCTCATTTCCTTTATAAACAACATTAACATCGTATTGCCTTTCAAGCTCGTCAAAAATACGAACAAGCTGTGTGTCTTCAAAATGTAAAATACCGTCTTTCCATGAAATTGTTTTTTCTATGTTTGACGATTTGGACTTTACCAATCCTGCTGAGTTTAATATTACCCAATCGCCGGGTGTTAAAACCTGTTCCTGATTATTTGTTGTAACCCTTACTTTACCAGTGAAGCAGCTTACTGAAAATTCTTTTAGCCTTGAATAAACATTTAATTCAGTTCCTAAAATTTCAACCTTCCCTCTATTAGTATTAATTATGAATTCGTCACCTTTTTTAACATTAAAAAAGGCTTCACCTTTCAGGTTAACTTTCCTTTTCTTATTGAAATCAATATTATTCCAAATAATTTGTGATCCGGCATTTAAAGTTACCTGTGTCCCGTCAGGCAGCTTAATTTCTTTTTGCTCGGCAAATTGTGTTTTTACTTTTTTATGAATAATAAATGTATTTATTGAATATACTGAAAAGGCAAGGATAAGAATAGCTGCAACAGCCCTGATAATAAAATTCAAACTGTACGATTTTACTGGTTTAGATTGGTTTGTTTTATTCAATATCATTTCCAGTACCTCTTCCTGTGTTTTCCCTGAGGGTGGAATAAATCCGCCGGCAACTTCCATGATCTTTTCTTCAATACTCAACTTTCTGAATTCTGAAGATTCAATTAATTCTTTATTTTGATTTGTCCTGTTGTCCATGGTGCCTGCCTAAATTTTATATTCAATTGATTTTTTCAACTCATCAAGGGCATTTTTCATCCTTTTCTCAACAGCCTTAACACTGAGGCTAAGGTTTTCGGCTATCTGGTTATATGTTAACCCATCAATCCGGTTCATTAAAAAAACAATCCTGTTTTTCTCATTCAGCTTTCCTATGGCATTTTCAAGTTTATGTTGAAATTCCTTTAATTCTAATTCAAATTCAGGTGAAACTGCATTATTGCTTTGCCTGAACCGATTGGCAAACTCAAATACAACCTGTTGGTGTTCATAATAGTTTTTACATAAATTCCCTGCGATTGTGTATAATAATACTTTAACCGTTTTTTCTCTGATTTCATCTTTTTTTTCCCATACTTTTATAAATGTATCCTGCGCAATATCCTCCGCCAGATCGATGTTCCCGGTTTTATAATAAATATAGTTCCTGATCGGTAAATACATCCGGTTAAACAATTCAATAAATTCTCTCTTCCCTAAACCCAACATTGATATTGTTTCTGAAAATCTGATCAATTTAATCAATTTTCATATTAAATACAGCTATAACTTTTATTACCCTAAATATCTAAGGTTTGATACTTTATAACTTCAGTTTATAACTAATTCCAAAAATACCAACAGAATTTTTATCATCATGGAGGTATTTATTTAACCTGTAATATCCACCGATCCAGTGTTTTTTTGATATTTTAAACATCGCCCCTGTTTCGAACCTGAATTTTGCAATTTTATTTGTGTCCAGATTGTGATACCACTCGCAGGTTACATAAGGTTGTGCCTTTAACTTTTTTATTGAAAATTCAAGTTCAGGTTTGTAACGTAAATAATTTACAGGCTCATTTTCTTCATCGCCGAAATCCCCGGCATTCGAATAACGTAACCTGAATTTGGGTTGAAAATTATGCCATTTAACGCTTGTTTTAAAGTCAACATTAAAACGCCCGAATGATTTTGTATTATTTTTTTTTGTTATACTGTTGCCAAGCCTGTACCCGGCACCCAACTGAAAATAACGGGAGAATTTGTATTCAATACTGGTGTCAAAAAAATATTCCTTTAAGTCAAAACTTTTCCTGAATCTTAATTGTGGAGAAACTGATAACTCAAGATTATTTATTATTTCTTTTGATATTTCTGTTTCTATCCAGGTTTGCTGAGCTTCAAGTAAACAGCTTGAAGAGAATATTAATACAGAAATGATAAGGAGACGTTTCATCAGAATGTATTTGAATTTCCGTTTGAATCGTTGATGTCGTGGTAAACTTTTAACCAGGCAACATCCCTTAAATAGCTGATTTTTTCAATTTCAATCCGTTTGACCTTTATGCCGGTACGTTGCTGAATATCTTCGTAAAGCTCTTCTTTTTTCATAATGTGGATGTTATCAATATTTTCATATAAAATACTGAGGCAGACTTCCTGTTTCAGCTTTAATATTTTTTCGAGTACCCAAACAGCTGCAATTATTGCCGTGTTTGTAAAAATCAATTCGATATAACTTACCTTTTTATTTGAAAGTGCGTTAATAACAGCAATCCCGATTACCACAAAGAGGTAGGTCATTTCTTTAATGGGGATGGCATCGGTTCGGTACCTGATAATTCCGAAAATTGCAAAAAGACCGAGAGCAAATCCAATTTCCAGTTTTACACTTTCCAAAAGGAAACAAAGTGTAAAAATGGTCATACTTACAGCGAAATAACTGAAATAGAAATCTTTCCGGTTACTGTTTTTTGCATATATATAATTTATGATGACAAAGAGGACGAACAGGTTGAAAATAAACCTGAATACCAGTTGCCCGAAATCATCCGGGTTTATTATTTTAATATCAAATAATCTGAGTGATTCCTTACTTAGAGTGTCTGTAATTGTTTCCATAATATTTTAATAAATAGGCTGATAATTTTTTGATTCCTGATTTTTTAAGGCGATGTTGTAACTGTTGTTATGAAGTTCCAGAATTGAGGATTTAAACAAATTACGTTTTAACAATGAATTAAGGATCGCCCTTCCAATACAATATTTGCTGAATCCGGTACTGTAAATATGGTTCTTTTTTAATTCGGTTGAAAAGGGAGATTTTTGATGAATACAGGCCTGTTTTAATTCAACAACTGCCATATTCTGAACAGAACATTCTTTTCCATTTGAAATAAATGTAAGGTTAAGGTCGATGGTGCATCGTTCCGAAAAATCCTTGTTAACCAGCGTAATTCTCCGGAAAGTATTTATGCTTTTTGTTTCCAGATTGTTGATTTGTATGTGATTACGTAAGTGTTTTTTCAGAAAATCTGTTTCATCCTGAGAAAGTACGGGATTTAACTTTTCAATCCGTGTCCTGAATTTTTCTGTTTTCTTTTTGTTATTTTTCTTTTTGATTTCGATAAAAGTAATTCCTGAATCAACATATTCCCTTTTGCGGATTTTTATCCTCTCCAGCTTACCATTATGATGTGTAATATAAAAGTAGTCATCCGGAGTATCATAATAAATTGTATTGTATTCCTGCACACGTTTCCCATCAATTTCAAGAACAAAATAATTTTCATCAACCGCATCAAGTATAAGTGCCAGTTTTTTTACAGTAAGCCTGTATTTTGAATCATAACGATTCATCAGTTGAACTGAATCCATGGCTT
>JAFGGF010000044.1 GCA_016930735.1 Prolixibacteraceae bacterium | reverse complement strand
TGGTTTGACTGTTAAAAACCTGATCGGGCCCATTGCCATCGCTGCCTATTCGTACATGGCACTGGTGCCGGTTATTCAGCCACCGGTTATTAAATTGCTGACCACAAAAAAAGAGCGGAAGATCAGAATGAAACCACCAAGGGCTGTTTCAAAAAAGGAAAAAATCGTTTTCCCGATAGTTGGGCTTTTATTAACTGCTTACATTGCGCCAACGTCACTGCCTTTGCTGGGAATGCTCTTCCTGGGGAACCTCCTGAAAGAATCGGGTGTTACAAACAGGCTGGCAAATGTTGCTTCCAACTCACTGATTGATATCATTACAATTTTGCTTGGAATCACAGTCGGGGCTTCCACGCAGGCCGACGTTTTCCTGACCTGGTCGTCAATCAAGATTTTCGGGTTGGGGGCAGCATCATTTGTGATTGCAACTGCAGGTGGAGTACTCGGTGCCAAACTCATGAACGTTTTTATGAAAAAGGGAAACAAGATTAATCCGATGATCGGGGCAAGTGGTGTATCTGCCGTCCCCGACAGCGCTAGGGTTGTTCAGCATATGGGGCTTAAGGAGGATCCGACAAACCATTTGCTCATGCATGCTATGGCCCCCAATGTATCAGGGGTTATCGGCTCGGCTGTGGCAGCAGGTATTTTGCTTAGTTTTCTAATGTAATTATTTTAATAATGCGAATTAACTGATCATGATTACTCTTGTGATTCAGGAAGTTAACTTTTCCAAAGTTTTAAACTTTGGAAAAGATTTTTAATCGACCTGATGAATATAAATATCTTTCTATTTTATAATAATCCTTAAACATTTCCTGTTTTAAAAAATGTATTAAAAGAAATGCATCAAAAGTATTTTTTTTAACTTGCATATTCTTTGTAAAAAGAACAATAACTAAACCTGTATTAATCTAAAATATTCATTTGATATGTATTCAGGAAAACAGATCACATGGCTTGTCATTTTAAGAGTGGCAATTGGCTGGCACTTTCTTTACGAAGGATTGGTGAAAGTATTAAATCCGGGGTGGTCTTCATTGGGTTACCTTATGGATTCCAAAGGGTTCCTTTCGCCGGTTTTTCATGCCATGGCTGCAAACCAGGGAGTTTTATCAACTGTCGATTTTTTAAACCAGTGGGGATTGGTACTGATCGGACTGGGCCTGGTACTTGGAGCATTAACACGAGTTGCCACCTATTCAGGGATGCTTTTGCTTGCATTTTATTATTTATCGCATCCGCCGTTTATCGGAATTGATTATGCATTACCTACCGAGGGTAATTACTTTATTATAGATAAAGTATTTATTGAATTTTGTGCGCTGGGTGCCCTTGCCCTTTTCCCGACAGGGAAATACATCGGGCTCGACCGTTTTTTATTCAAAAAATAAAAATGTAATTCGATGGAAGAAAAGAAAGATCAGAATCAGGAAAATAAAAAAAATATAACCCGCCGCGATGTTATTAAAGGGCTGGCAACCGTGCCTGTGGTAGGTGCAATTGCCTACGGAGCTTTAAAAAAGAGGCAGGTAGAAAAAGCACTAAATAGCAGCATTGCCCAGGAACTGGGTATGTCGAACAACCAGCCTGAAGCCAAACCTGATAAACTGGGCGGGAAGGTAGTACGAATCGGGTTGATCGGTTACGGAATCAGGGGGAAACAACTTTCAAAAGGATTGGGTTTTGTCCATCCTGCCGAAGTTGATGCATGGAAAGAAGCTGCCCTGACCAATAAAAACGATACACGGTACAAGGATTTTCTGGCTCAGGACGATTTGAATATTCAGATTACCGGAGTATGTGATATTTTCGATACTTACGGTACGATGGCCCGGGAAATGGCTGCCAATGTCAACCGCGAAGGTACAGGCGGTAAAATGGGAGATCCTGTAAAACGATATCTCAATTACAAAGAGCTGATAGCCTCCCCCGATGTGGATGCAGTGGTAATTGCTGCTCCCGACCACTGGCACGGGCCCATGACCATTGAAGCCGCTAAAAACGGCAAACATGTTTACTGTGAAAAACCCATGACCTGGACAGTTGAAGAAACCTACGAAGTAAGGAAAGCTGTCAAAGAAAACAACGTGGTATTTCAGTTGGGGCACCAGGGCCGGCAAACCGATTCATACGGAAAAGCTCAGGAAGCGCTTCAAAAAGGAATCCTCGGTCCGGTGAACCTCGTGGAAGTTACCACCAACAGGAACGATCCCAACGGAGCATGGGTTTACCCGATCCATAAAGATGCCAATGAGAATACCATCGACTGGGAACAGTTTATCGGGCAGGCACCGTGGCACGAGTTCAACCTCGAACGGTTTTTCCGCTGGCGTTGCTGGTGGGATTACAGCACCGGGCTTTCGGGCGATTTGCTGACCCACGAATATGATGCCATCAACCAGATCATGAATGTGGGAATTCCCAAAACAGCCATGTCAACCGGCGGAATTTATTTTTTTAAAGACGGTAGGACCGTGCCTGATGTGTTGACTACAGCTTTTGAATTCCCTGATAAAAATTTGTCGATGATCTATTCGGCCACACTTTCGAGCCAGATGTCGAGAGGAAAACGTGTGATGGGGCATGATGCCTACATGGAACTTGGGAATACCATTACCATTTTCCCTGATCCGCAGTCGACACGCTATGCAGAAAAAATTCAGCAGGGGATTATAAAACCCGATGAACCAATCTATAATTATTTCCCGGGGAAAACCGAAGTGGATGCTGTAACATCGGCTACCGAACGCTATTTTGCCAACCGCGGATTGCTTTATACTTACCGTGGCGGGAAAAGGCTCGACACCACACACCTGCATTTAAGGGAATGGATTGAATGCATCCGTACGGGTGAAAAAACAAGTTGCAACATCGACCGGGGATTTGAAGAAGCCATGACCGCACATATGGGGACACTTTCGTACCTTCATAGAAAACAGGTTGAATGGGATGCTGAAAATGAAAACATAATCATTTAGAAACCTTTATTATTTATAACTTAAATCTCACCTTACAATGAGTAAAAGCTCCTGCAGAAATGAAGGAGCTTTTTTTATGAGATAATTTTGCTATACATAAAAATAACCGACACCATTGATTTTGTTTCTTTTTAGTAATTTGGAGAAATATTTAAATCATACCTGCTATTATGAAAAGACTTATTGGAATTCTGCTTCCAACTCTCCTTACACTATTTATTTCCTGCTCTAAAATCCCGTTACAAACCGAAATCCTCAAATGGAAAGACGGGAAATCGGCATGTGTTACACTAACCTACGACGATGGTTCGGATAACCAGTTTGATTTGGCAATCCCGATAATGGATGAACTGGGATTTCCCGGGACATTTTTTATAAATACCAATATTATAGGCGGTACAAAGAATTTCCCGACATTTGTTGGCCGCCCCATAATGGATATCCTGAACGAAAGCAAAAGCCAGCCAACCGATTCAGCAAATGTGCTTGAACGTACTTCGATGATCAGGTACCTGTGCGAAATTCAAAATGCTCCCGAACTGAAGGATGTGGACATGTCGCGGATTGGAAGTAGCCTCGAACGTGGCCGTTACGAAGCAGTTTTTAAAATGGTTGATGAAATCTGTAATAAACTGGCTAAAACCAATAAAACATTTAAAGTGGTTCCTGCAGAAGTACCTGAATACCATTTTAGCTGGGACGACCTGAAAAAATTTGCCGCAACCGGCCACGAATTTGCCGACCATACCATTTCACATCCATACCTATCGGCGTTGGATGAAGCCAATATCCTGTATGAAACTGAGGCTTGCAAAGAAGACCTGGAAAACAACCTGGGATTTGACCATACCCTTACTGTTGAAGCTCCCTTTGGAATACACGACGACCGGGTGATGCAACTGTTGTATCCACGATACCCGTTTTTACGGAACAGGGCCCCCGATGATTTTTTTATGGAAATTTTACGAAGCGATAATACTTTACCCGGTAAAACCGACAATGAATACATTCACTGGCAACGTGGCCCTCTGTCTGATACTCCGTATTCACAAATGACCGCCTGGGTTGATACTTCGCTGAAATACGATGTCTGGCTCGTGCTTGTTTTCCACGGGATTGAGGGGATCGGCTGGGAAGCTCTTCCCGCTGAAACCATCCGGAATTACTTCAGTTATATAAAAGAAAAGGAAGATCAGATCTGGGTTGCCACTTACCGCGATGCTTACAAATACATCAGGGAACGGATAAATACCAAAACAGAACTTTCAAAAACCGGAAGTAAAATTTCTGTCACCCTCGATAATAATCTGGATAAAAAAATTTACAACCTGCCGCTGACTTTAAAAACACTTGTTTCCGGCAATTGGGCAAAAGTTCAGCTAAAACAGGGCGATATAATTACAGAACTAAAACCGCAAACCGAAAACGGGGAATCGTTTGTTATTTATGATGCCATGCCCGGAGATGAGCCGGTTATCCTGACAAAACAGTAAGAAATTTATCTTCAGTTTTTTTAACAAACCTTCAGTTTCG
>JAFGGF010000043.1 GCA_016930735.1 Prolixibacteraceae bacterium | reverse complement strand
GTTATATATGGCGAAACCAAAAAGATTTTATTATCCTTTGATATACTTTTTATTTTCTCATTAAAAGGAGATTCTTTTTGATTTTCAGAATGGTGATAAATTAAATCCACTGTTATATTACTAGTTTGAGATTTTACTTTAATTATTATTATATTCTTTTGTAATACATTACTTTTCTACTCCCCAAGGGGAGGTCTGGAGGGGCATCACTGCAAAGCCCTCTCTACACACATCCAGAGTTTACGGGCTGTTTCATCCCAACTGAATTTATTTTTCTGGATAAATCCTTTTTCAACCAGCCCTTTTCTGAGGTTTTCATCTTTGGAAATAGTAATCATTGCATCAGTAATCTGATCTGTTTTATACGGATCGATATAAAAAACTGCATTACCGCCAACTTCGGGAAGTGAAGTTGTGTTGGAACAGATTACCGGGATTCCGGCACTCATTGCTTCCACAACAGGAATACCAAATCCTTCAAAATACGGCACAAATGTAAGCGAAAGGGCAGCACCAAAAATCTGATGCAATTCTTCGGATGGAACCCTTCCTGTAAAAATTACATCCTCCCTGCTTCGCATATTTTCATAGGTCGTAAAAATTTCCCCGGTTTTAAACATCTCACTTCCAACTATCAGCAACTTAATATCGTTCTGTTCAAAACTTTTAAATGCATCAAATGCATTGAGCAGGCCATTGATATTTTTTCTGGGATGTAAAGCTCCGACAAAAAGGAAATAGGGTTTGCCTTCTGAATATTTATTCCGGGTTTTAATTTGCTCCTGTTCCGAAGTGGGAGTAAAAATCTGGTTGATTCCGTCATAAACCACATCTATTTTGTCGTAATCGACTTTGAACGAACGGGTAATATCTTCTTTTGAATAGTATGAAACCGTAGCGATTCTTCTGGCTATTCTCGCAAATTTCGGGAAATACCGGTTATAATATTTTGAAGTTAACCAGGGGAGGTCTCCAGGGCGGTGAACAAAGTTAATATCGTGGATTACAGCTACCTGTGGAACCTTTGTCCTTAACGAAAGGTACCCGTCAGGAGAAAGGAATACATTAGCTTTGTATTTTCTGAGGATTCCGGGGATTCTGAACTGAAACCACAAATACCATAAAAAAGGGTGCCTGGTAGGTGGATTAACCACAACCGGTGTGATGTTGTCTGAGAAGATGTAATCCTTATTAAATGGCCGGTCAAAAATGAATATAAATTTATGCTCAGGATGTTCTCTTGTGATCCTTTTTAAAGTTTCAAGCGAAAACCACCCGATCCCTTCCAATTTGCCTTTTAAAAGCAAACGTGTGTTCACAGCAATTACCATGTTCGATTTAATTCAATTATTTGGTAAATGTACGAAGTCTGGATAAAAAATTATTACTTTTAACATGTAATTAAAACCGGAAAAGAAAGAGGGATTTTGAAAAGGAAGTTTGTAACGAATCTGATATTGCTGATATTCCTCAATATTCTGATTAAACCATTTTATGTTTTTGGAATTGAACGAACGGTACAAAATGTTGTAGGCGATCAGAGTTTCGGTTTGTATTTTGCGCTTTTCAATTTTTCGGTAATTCTGAATATACTGCTTGATGTCGGAATTAATAATTTTAACAACAGGAATATAGCACAGCATAACTTTCTGCTCACCAAACACTTATCGAATATTATCGGATTAAAGTTCGTATTATCTCTTTTTTATGCTTTTGTTTGCCTGATTGTTGCTTTTATTATTGGTTACGACAAAGTTCAGTTTCAACTGCTTTTCTTTTTGATTTTTAACCAGTTTCTGATCTCTTTTATTTTGTATCTGAGGTCAAATATCAGTGCTTTACATTTTTTCAGGACCGACAGCCTGATCTCTGTACTTGACCGTTCCATCATGATTATTATCTGTGGGATCCTGCTTTTTACCAATATCTTAAAAAGGGATTTTACCATTGAAATGTTTGTGTATGCGCAAACGGCTTCTTATTTGTTAACAGTTGTAGTTACTTTCCTTATGGTGCTGTCGAAATCTGGAAAAATTACCATAAGATTCAACCGAAGGTTTTTCCTCGTTTTTTTAAAGAAGTCGTACCCGTATGCAATCCTGATTTTTCTGATGGCATTTTATAACCGGATCGATTCTGTACTAATTGAACGTTTGCTGCCGGGTAAATTGGGTGATGAGCAGGCAGGAATTTACGCTCAGGCTTTCAGATTACTTGATGTCGTTGCCAATTTTGGATTTTTAGTGGCCGGACTGTTATTACCTATTTTTGCGAAAATGATCAAGGACAGGGAAAATGTGGGTTCCATGGTCCACCTGTCGCATTCTCTGATTATTGTACCTGCTATCGTTGTCGCAGTTTCATGTGTATTTTACAATAAGGAAATAATGCAGGTTCTGTATCATTCAAATTCAAATGAATCTGCCAGGATTCTTGGAATTCTGATGATAGGGCTTCTCGGCATCATGACTTCGTATATTTTTGGTACGCTGCTTACAGCAAATGGAAGCC
The DNA here is from genome assembly GCA_016930735.1 of Prolixibacteraceae bacterium. Classification (GTDB taxonomy): domain Bacteria; phylum Bacteroidota; class Bacteroidia; order Bacteroidales; family Prolixibacteraceae; genus JABMQB01. Next base: position 3,626 of record JAFGGF010000043.1, on the reverse strand, counting down.
TGAAACAATTGAATATTATGGCATCAGCAGGAATGGTGCTCAATATTGTTTTAAATATTATCCTGATTCCTAAGTTCCTGGCTTTGGGTTCAGCATATGCCAGTTTAACAACTCAATTTATAACCGCCGTTGCACAAATGGCTATTGCAGTAATTATTTTTAAACTGGAAATAAACTGGAAATACATTTTAAGGCTGGCAGCTTTTGTTATTTTAGTTGTATTCCTTGGATTCCTGACAGCAAAAATTACTAATTGGTTTTATGGGTTTGCCACGCTGGTTGGAGTAAGTGTTTTGACAGCATTTTTAATAAAACTTATCAGCCTGAAAAACTTATTCAACATTATTTTTTATAAAAAATGAAAATCATTCCCTCGATACACGAACTAAATAGCAGTGACAAATTTGAATTGGCAAAGACCTTAAAACACAGCGAGATAAAGGAATTTGTAATATCGCATTTACAAAATAAGTCAAGGATAGTCAGGCTGTATCTGTTTTATCAAACCGGAATGGTTGTTTTGGGAGTTTTAATAATCGGATTAAGTGTGATTAAAGCCTTTAATGGGATTTTTACCCCTTTAAAATATTCTTTGGCTGCTCTGATTTTCGGATTTTCGGTTTTAATCATTATACATGAATTGATTCACGGGGCAGCCTATAAATTTATTGGAGTCAAAAAAGTAAATTACGGAGCCTACTGGAAAAAACTGATGTTTTATGCTGAAGCAGATCAGTTTGTTTTAAACCGGAATCAGTTTAAAATACTGGCACTGGCTCCATTGGTAGTTATAAAAATAGTATCAGTTATTGGAATCATTATATTTATTGCCAGCCCGGCCGTTTATTTTTTTATTTTACTTATGTGCCTTCACAGTTTGTTTTGTGCCGGTGACATTGCCCTGCTTTCGTTTTTTTATACTCAAAAAGAAGAAATGTACACTTATGATGTAAAAGCTGAAAAAACGAGCTATTATTTTATTGCCATAAATCAGGAATAATTTAACACGGTTTTTCCGGATTTTAATCGGTTGAATTATTATCAGAAAAGAATTCAGGTTTGTAAAAAATCAGAAAGTAATAATAAAGGAAGTTATTCCTTTCTGGCTTTTGAATTTCAGGCTACCACCATGCAACTGCATAATTTGCCTCGATAAACTTAATCCTATACCTGAACCTGATTCTTTTGTTGTGTAAAACGGAATAAAAATTTTATCTGCAAGTTCCTGCGGAATTCCGGGTCCATTATCGGTAACAGTAATCTGCGGGCGCCCGTAATCGTTAATTTTACCTTCGAGTGTAATTTCTCCTTCAGTTACATTTTTCAGAGCTTCAGTTGAATTTTTTACCAGGTTTATCAAAACCTGCGAAATTTGTTTCCCGTCGGCAAATATCTCCAGGTCGGAAGGATCAACAATACTACTCATTTTTATTTCCTGACCATTGGATTCAACATTGATAAGTGTTATTGTCCTGTCAAATAATTCGTTTATTTTAACAGGTTTTTTATCCGGTTGAGGCAGGCGGGTCAGTTTCCTGTATGATTCTACAAATCCAATCAACCCGATACCCCTTTCATTAATAACTTCCAATCCTTTTATGGTATTCGAAATGATTTTTTTGTCCGGGACGTTTCCATTCAGATTTTTAAAATATTCCAGAATAGTTTGAGACAGGGAAGTGATAGGGGCAATTGTATTCATTATTTCATGAGTCAGAACCCTGATAAGCTTAATCCATGATTCGAGTTCTTTTGCTTCCAATTCATTTTTAATATCTTGAATTGTAACAAGTTGTAAATTTTCCTGCGAAGTTTTAAATAATGTGGATTTTAATGAAAATTGTACAATGTCATGCCCGTTGTTGAAACTTGTCAACCTCATATCGCCGGGTTTCAAATCTTTTAAAGTCAGATAAAGTTTCTGATCAATTTTTTTAATCTGGTCGATATGTGTAAGGTGTTCATAATTCAGCATTTTTTTGGTTGCTGTGTTTGAAAGGAAAATTACACCTCTTTCGTTATATGTTAAAATGCCAATTGAAACATGTTCAAGGATTGTTTTAAAATACTGTTCCTGTTCCTGTAATTCAAATTTGATCACTTTTATTAATTCATTGACCTTATTTAAACTGCTGTTCAGTTCGTTCAATGATTTGTTCCCGGTTCTTTCCGGGAAATTCAGTGTGGAATCTTCGTTGCGGATGGCATCAAAAAAAAATGCAATTTTCCGGTTTGTCCGGTTCAGGTAATAAATAAGTTCAAATACCTGAATGGTGAAGATAAAACCAATAAAAATGCATCCTATATATGATTTCTGGCTGAAAAGCAACCAGCCGATGCCAAGTGAAGATAAAACCAACAGGCACACCCTGATTATTATATTTGTATAATAGCTTCGTAATGCCATCCTTATGTATTAAAGGTTGTATTTTTTCATTTTGTTATACAGGGTCTGGCGGGTAATTCCCAGTTGTTCGGCAGCAGCCGAAAAGTTTGTGCTGTTTTTCCGCAAAACAGTGGAAATCATTTTCTTTTCCATTTCTTCGAGTGTTCCGTCAAAAACCTCATCCTGTTCATAAATAATTGGTTTGAAGAAAAAATTATCGGGAGTCAGTGTTTTTTTATCCGAAAGGATTACAGCCTTTTCTATGGTATGCTGCAATTCCCTGACGTTTCCGGGCCACTTATAATTCGTGAGTTTTGCCTGGGCCTGTGTGTTTATTGTTAGATCAGGTTTCCGGTATTTGTTGCTGTAAATCTGGAGGAAATATTCGGCAATGGCCAGAATATCCTGTTTCCTTTCATTCAAAGGAGGAATTTCAATCTGGATGGTATTTATACGGTAAAGCAGGTCTTCACGGAACAATCCGTTTGCAGCCATGCTACCCAGGTCGCGGTTTGTGGCACATATTAACCTGATATCAATCGGAACGCTTTTATTGGAGCCTATGGGTGTAACAACCCTGTTTTGTAATACTGATAAAAGTTTGGGTTGCAGGTGTACCGGTAAATTCCCTATTTCATCCAGGAATAAAGTTCCTCCATTTGCATTTTCAATTTTTCCTGTGCGGTTTTCCCGTGCATCTGTAAAAGCACCTTTTTTATGTCCGAACAATTCACTTTCAAAAAGGGTTTCAGTAATTGCCCCCATATCAACAGTGACCATAATTTCGCCCGACCTCTTTGATAACCTGTGTAACTCACGTGCAATCAGTTCTTTCCCGGTTCCGTTATCACCTGTAATCAATACATTGGCATCGGTTTGGGCAACTTTATGAACCAGATTCATAATTTCCACCATTTGCGGTGATTTTGCAACAATGAAATATTTTGTATTGCAGATTTCCTGTTTTAATGCACTTTCCTTTTGTTTGAGCTTTTTAATTTCTTTTTTCGATTGATAAATTTTTAAGGCATTAATTAACGTCGATTTTAATTTTTCGTTGTCCCAGGGTTTGGTTATAAAATCGGTAGCCCCCTGTTTAAGGGCTTTTACAGCTAACTCAACATCGCCATATGCTGTAAGCATTACAACCTGTATGTCCCTGTTCATTTCCTTAATTCGCGACAACCAGTACAACCCTTCATTTCCTGTATTTACTCCGGCCGAAAAATTCATATCCAGT
>JAFGGF010000006.1 GCA_016930735.1 Prolixibacteraceae bacterium | reverse complement strand
TGGTGGCGGCAATTGCTCCGTAACTGCTGGCCGATTTTACGATATTATCGCCTTGTTTCGATAATGTCAGCACCCGGTAAATCCGGTCATATTCAGGATGAAATTTTTCAAAGCTTAGTTCATCCAGTACCCAAAACCAAATAAATAAACTGGCCGCAATTCCAAAAGTAAATCCGGCTACTGAAATAGTAGAATAAACAGGGTTTTTTCTGAGGTTCCGGAGCAAGATTATCAAATTGTATTTTAACATGGTTGTATGTTTTATTCCAAAATCATGATTATGGTTTCTGCATCGTTTGCTGCTTCAGTCAGTTGTGTCAGAAATTCTTTTTTCTCAGCGGAAATTTCCAATTGCAGGAATTCTTTCGATTTAACATGGCTTTTTAGTTCCCAGCCTTCAAAAACTTTATAAATCTTTCCTTCCTGCGTAATTAATTCGGGCCAAACCGGTAATCCACCATCAATATCGTTTTTAATTTCATACACATAATTTAGTGGGTCGACAGGTAAATGAAAGGTCTGTTTCATTTTTTTATCATAAACAGCATAATGGTATTTTACGGTTTTATTCACTCTCGAATTTATTGTGCTTCGGTCTTTTGTATATCGGATAAAAATATAATCAGGAGTTTCTGCCCAACTGTTCATCAGGAATTTGTTTGTTAAGTCGTAATGCGGATTTATGGCTTCCAGTGCAGTTAGTTTGTGTTCTCCAAAATTCAGAAGAAAGACCGGAAGCAAGCGGTTGGGAGGAATCAGCCGGAAAACAGTGTCGTTAAAAGCGCTGCGATAAGTAAACTGGTTTTTATGAAAATATTGCGAGCCACTTTCTACACTTCTGACCAAAGTTGCATCGTAGTTTTTAATCCGGTCGTATTCTTTAAAAATACAAAGCGTGTCGCCCTTTATATTTTCCAACAGTAACATAATTCCATTTTGAGCGGAGTTCCATTTTTGTTGGTAGCCAATTTTGCTGTTCTTGTCAAGAATATGATATTGGAAAGTGGAGTTATCATCCAGTGCTGCAATTTTATGCCCTTTGCTAATTAGCTGATATTTTTGCACTTCAGAACCGGGAAGTAATAATGAATTCGAATGTTCATCCACATTATACCTCATTAAAAATGTCTTATTCTGTGCTTTATCTTTGTATTTAAAGTAGACTGTTTCCCCTGAAAAGTCGTTTTCATAAATATCATATATTCCCTTATTTTTTACACCACGATCGTTCTTCCTCAAGGTTTTAACTGCTTGTGGTGCATTATTGAACTTTGCAAAATATGGATCTGTTTTGGGCGTTGGAGGAGGTGGTAACCCTGGCGGTGGGTCAAATTGGTTTGTGCCAATCATATCAACAAATTCGCCGGAAAGAGTATATATGCATGTTCCCAAATGAGAAGTTGCTATTATGTTTGATGGGGTAAAAATGACTTGTAACGGGGTTTTGAAGAAAATACTGTCGGGTGGGGGAGCCAACCTGATATACCGGATATTTTTTGCAATGTTTGAAAGTTTAATTTCCTTTTTATTTTCAGAATTCCCTGCAATGTCAATCATTTCAGGCGGGTTATTTGAATCAATTTTACGGTCTTCCTGAAACCGAAACCCGGGAGGTAATGAATCCGGAATTACAACTTTATTGCCACTCGCCGCTTTTTCAGCATCTTGTTTTTCCAGTTCTTCAGTTTTTATTTCTCCCACCAGTTTTTGCTCGTCGGTGTTAAGTTTGTTACGTGGTTTACAGGCGAAAACGGCAATTAGTATCAGAAATATGAATGCTTTTAGTTTCATTATTTATTGATTTCAATTTGCAATCATTACTATAACGTCGGTATTCCCCAGCTCGCTTGCCATTTCTATCTGTTTTTGTCGTTGTGCTTCAGGCAATGTTTTGGTTTTAAATTCTTCAGAATTTATATACTGTTTGATTTTTTGCCCCGTGGTAACCATCATCATATTTCCTTCAGGAGTTATAAATTCGGGCCAGAACGAAATACCTCCGTCGATATCATTTTTCAGATTTTGAGGACTAAAACTATGCTCCGGAAAATGATATAATTTTTTGTCGGCTTTATTAAATATGGAATTGTAGAAAGTTACACTTTGGTTCCTCATATTTTGCGGGCTTGCATTGTTTCGTGTATATCTGATAAATATATAATCGTTGATTTCGAATATGGAATACAGCATTAATTTTTGTGACAAGTCGGAATCCGGATCTATTCCTTCCAGAAAATTCACTTTGTCTTCTCCAAAATCGAAGATGTAAACAGGTAACAATCTGTTGGGAGGTATAAATCTGAATAGTGTATCGGAATATTGTCCGAGATAAGTAAGTTGATTCTTAAAATAGTAAGTAAAAGGCTCTCCTGCACGGGCCAGTGATTTTGACCAATTTTTTATATGATGGGGATTTGAAATAGCACATAAAGTATCTCCTTTATTATTAAAAACGATAAATGAACTTCTGTTGTTTACAGCAGTCCATGTATCATGAATGCCTGCCCAGCAATTTTGTTCTAGTCCAAATATCTTCGGGTAATTCTTTGAAATAAATTCTTCACTAATAGAAAGCAATCTGTCACCACTCAAAGTATCAATGCCCGATTCCGGGCGATTTGAAGGATTTTGGAGAACCATGTTATTTTTAATTTTTTGGCTTACAACCTGAACTTCTCCCCTTTTCCCATCCTGAAATCGTAAATACAGATTACCTTTAAAAAGCGAAACCGGATTGTCTGGCGTAACACCAAAAAGTTCCTGAGGATTCCAATAAACAAATTCCGGGGAAACATTTATCCCTGATTCGTTTTTCCAAATTGCTTCCTGAAATTTTCCATTCATGGTAAATTGTGCCACTCCGTAAAGTCCCTGAATGATAAGATGATTGTCATCCGATTTTACAGACGGCATCAGGCCATATAATCTTGGATGAAACCAAAGCAACGTCGAATCAGGAGGAGTTTCCAGCCGGATATATTTTATTGCGGATGAAACATCTGATAATGTAAAGTTGCGAGTATTCTCGTTTGTTCCTGATATGTCTATAATTACAGGAGGATTTTTGGGATCTGCCGACCGATCTTCCTGAAACCTGAACCCGGAAGGTAATGAATCCGGAATTACAACTTTATTGTCACTCGCCGCTTTTTCAGCATCTTGTTTTTCCAGTTCTTCAGTTTTTATTTCTGCAACGAGTTTCTGCTCGTCG
>JAFGGF010000273.1 GCA_016930735.1 Prolixibacteraceae bacterium | reverse complement strand
TGGCAGAAGGCCATAAATGGGGTTATTTCCCTTCAGTGGCTGCTGCCTGGCGTATTAGCGAAGAAGGATTTATGGAAAATACCAGTGATTTGATCTCAAACCTGAAACTTCGTACATCGTGGGGTATTTCCGGCAATGCTGCAATCGCAGCTTATGAAACCTTAGGTGCTTTGGGCAGTTCTCAGGTTTTCTACTATTTAAACGGCTCCGATTTGGCAGGTAATATTCCAAGTGCCATGGGTAACCCAAACCTGACCTGGGAAAAGACAGCTTCTCTTAATTTTGGAATCGACTTTGGTGTCATCGATAACAGAATTACAGGTAGCATCGATTACTTTCTGAACAAAACAACCGACTTATTATACCAAAAGAGTGCACCACCGTCATCAGTATTTCCAAGTGTTTGGGGCAATATTGGCGAAACAGAAGGAAGCGGGCTGGAAATCGCACTCAGCACAGTTGTTGTTCAAAACAAAGATTTTAACTGGAATATTAACTGGACTTATACATCTTTTAAAGATAAAATTGTCAATTTGGCTGAAGGCGTCGATAAAAATATCAGTGGTACTACAGGCCAGATTGTTGGCGAACCGGTTTCCATTTTTTATGATTTTGAAGCCGACGGTTGCTGGAATGTCGGAGAATTTGAAACATATATCGCTGGGTGGGAATCACGTCATCCGGGAGAATCAGCCGGTTATGTTTCAGCTTATGGCGTACCTGGTACCATTAAAATTGTCGACCGCAACGATGATGGTTTACTTGACGATGAAGATAAAATTGTTTATGACCGCTCTCCAAAACACATCTTCGGTATGAATAATTCGGTCAGTTACAAAAATTTTGCTCTTGATGTACTTGTTTATGCACGTTTAGGAGGTTATATTTCATATGCTTTTAATGGTGCATTAAATTATGAATCGGCAAACTGGTCTGACCTAGATTACTGGACTCCGACCAATACCGGTGCAAAATTCCCTAGCCCTGGTGCAGCCAGTACAACTTTTGCAAGTTATGGATCGGCACTATTGTATGAAAAAGCTGATTACATAAAAATTAAAGACATTACCCTGTCATACAATTTGCCAGGTAACATTCTTGGCAGGACCGGAATTGAAAAAGTGAAAGTTTATGGTTCTTTAAAGAATTTCTTCACATTCAGCAGTATCGATAATTATGACCCGGAACGTGGTGGTGCATTTACTTTCCCGTTAGCAAAACAACTTGTTGTTGGTGTCAATGTTCAATTTTAATTTAAACAATAATAAAAATGAAGAAAATAATATATACAATACTGGTTGCTACAGCCTTTATGCTTAGTATACAATCCTGTGAGGAATTTTTGGTTGAGGATAATAAAGTAGGGCAAACCGCCGACCTTACCTATTCTACAAACACAGGTATTCAGGGATTGGTAGCTTCGTGCTATAGTTTTGCGCGAACTTTTTATGGTAAAGAAGCCGGACTCGGCTTGTCTGAAATGGGTACAGACCTGTTTTATTATGGTTACGATAATAAACAAAAATCATTGAATTCCTATAATATTACATCTGTCAGCCTTGATGGAAACACTGCCGATAATGCATGCCTTGATCAGTACTGGGAAGCATTTTATTGTGCAGTTGATGTTTGTAATACGGCTTTACAATTTGTCCCGCTGTGTGAAGTGATCAGTGAATCAACACGCAGTCAATTCATGGGTGAAGCGTATTTCCTTCGTGCTTTCTACTATTTTCATATGGTTAATATCTGGGGAGCAATTCCATATAACGAAGAGGCTATTAACTCGATTATTACCAATCCTACACGTACTTCGGAAGAGGAAGTATATACCAACATCCTGTCTGACCTTGATAAATCGATTGCAGCATTTCAGGATGCCAATTATATGATTAAAACCGAGGGCAGGGCCAGTTATTGGGCTGCCCGTGCATTAAAAGCACGCGTTTTACTCTACTCGGCTTCGTGGTTGGGAAAAACCGAAAATTACGGACTGGCAAAAACCGAAGCTGAAGCAGTCATTAACAGTGGGATAGCTTCGTTTTACAGCAACTATTCCGACACCTGGTCGATGAATAACGAAGATGTTACTGTAAACAAAGAAGCCATCTGGGGTGTCACTTATTCTTCAGATATTGCCACCAATGTAAACTGTGTTCCTTACCGGTATAAAACAGGGTCAAACGGTAGTCAGCTTCAATATAACGGACTAATTACGCGTACCGGCTACAGTCGTGGCGGTAATGCGATGTTGCTCATGTTTGTCGGGATGTGGAATAACGGCGCTTCTGACCTGGGTGGCAACGGTAAAGAAACTTTTGTTCGTGCATTGGGAGAATCAACATATTATATTACAAATATTGCTACAGGTGATAAGGTTTATGTTGCCGATACATATTCACCATACGGTCGTGGTTTTACCCGTTACCTGCCATCTCTTTATTTGTGGAACCTGCTCGAAGATAACCGTGCTACTGACCAACGTACTGAAGGGACAATCCTCGATGCTTATACAATTGCCCCTGGCTTACAAGGCAGCTCTAAAAATTATCCTTTGATTCAGGATACAGCTATTTACTATTGCGGCATGGATGCCAATTCTCCCAAAGGACAGGCTTTGCAGGCATGGGCAAAAGACCGTTATCGCATCCAGTTCCAGAGTGGTGGCGATATTCCTGTTTATACATCTTCCGATCCGTCAAAAGCATTACCTACAGAAGCTGCCAAGGGTGTATCCAATGTATATGGGGATGCCCGTTACAATACATACAAAATCGGAGGGTGGTGTTCATTCCCCGGTATTAAAAAATTCCAGGATAATGTTTTTAACCCGGCATATCCGACACATGATCTTTCGAGCCGTGATGCCTTTGTGCTTCGTTTGGCTGAGATGTATTTAATTAAAGCTGAAGCCGAATTGGGTGCCGGGAACAGCAGTGCCGCGCTTGCAACATTGAACCAGCTACGTGCAGTACGTGCCATTCCGGGGAAAAACAATTCATTATCGGGTTCGGTGAATATAAATACAATTTTAGATGAGCGGGCCATTGAACTTTGTGGAGAACAACAACGATGGTTCGATTTAAAACGTACAAAAACCCTGGTTGACCGGGTTAAAGCATATAATGCCCAGGCTTCGGGGCAAATTCAGTCAATCCACTATTACAGGCCTATACCACAGGCCCAATTGGATGCTGTAACAAATTTAACCAATGGTCCTGACCCGGAAGGTTTTTGGCAAAATCCTGGTTATTAGAAAAGGTTTATTTAATGGAATATGCTGCAGGTTCTTCCTGCAGCTATTCTTTTTATTTTTATTTTATTAGTTTTAGAAATAAAATCCGGTTGTTCAAAAGTATCCGGTTATTAATCAGTTTAGTTATTTAGTTATGATCAATCAAAAGGTATTAATTTTTCTAACCATATTATTTTTAAGCATTTCAGGAGGCTGCAAAGAACAGGTAGCTGTTTCAAACCAGAATAAAATAAAACTAATTCTTGATAATATTCATATTCCTGAATTTCCTGATAAGGAATTTAATATTATTGAATTTGGGGCAGTTAACGATAAGCAAACATTAAATACAACTTTTATTAATGACGCAATAAAAGAATGCAGCCTTCAGGGAGGAGGAACCGTAATTGTGCCTCCCGGAACATTCTTAACCGGAGCCATTCACATGGAAAATAATGTGAATTTAAAAATTGAAGAAGGCGGGGAACTAAAATTTTCTATCAATTCCGATGACTACCTGCCTTTGGTTAAAACAAGCTGGGAGGGAATATTATGTTATAATTATTCCCCCCTTATTTATGCATTAAACAAAACAAACATTGCCATTTCAGGAAAGGGGACATTGAATGGAAATGCATCTTCAAACGACTGGTGGTTATGGAAAGGACGGACGGAATATGGATGGGAACCCGGTATGGATAGCCAGGTTGACGGGAAAAACCGTCCGCTTCTGGACACTTACAACCAAAACCGGATTCCTGTTGAGAAAAGGCAAATGGGAAGAGAAAAATACCTTCGCCCCCATTTTATACAGTTTTTTGAGTGTGAAAACATCCTGATCGAAGATGTAAAAATTATTAATTCTCCATTTTGGGTAATGCATCCGGTTTTCAGTAACAATATTACAGTACGAAATGTCCAGGTCAACAGCCTGGGACCAAACAATGATGGTTGTGACCCTGAATCATGTAAAAATGTACTAATAGAAAATTGCACATTTAACACCGGCGATGATTGTATTGCTTTAAAATCAGGGCGTAATGAAGATGGCAGGGAAATCAACAGACCCATTGAAAATGTAGTAGTCAGGGATTGCAAAATGTTAAACGGCCATGGAGGTGTAGTAATCGGCAGTGAAATCTCAGGAGGAGCAAAAAATATTTTTGTCGAAAACTGTGAGATGAACAGCCCTGAATTGAATCGGGCCATCCGTATAAAAACCAACAGCAACCGCGGCGGAATAACCGATGGTGTTTATGTCAACAATGTTAAAGTCGGACAAGTTTCAGAAGCCGTTATAAGGATCAATTGTTTATACGATCCGCGAGAGGGGCAGGGTGATTTTCCACCGCTCGTTAAAAACATTTACATTTCTAATATTACTTCTGAAAAAGCAACTTATGCGCTGTTTTTACAGGGATTGGAAAACCAAAATTCAGTGGAAAATATATTTATCGAAAATTGCAGCTTTTCAGGAGTTGTACAAAAAAACAGAGTTGAAAATGTTAAAAACCTTGTATTAAAAGACGTCAAAATTAATGGTACTCCTGTTAACAATAATTAATCAGTTAAAAGAAATCATTAATTTTACCTGAAACGAATTTAATTTATACTATTATGAAACCGACTTTTGTTTTACTGATTGTATTAATGATTGGCTTTTCAGCCTGTCAGCAAAAAAAAGACCAGCTTAGCCTTCAGGTAAAAAATCCTCTTGACAAAGAATGTAAAAATATAATCACAGAGATCAATAATCAGAAAATACTGGATCAGGTTCGCACTTATAATTATTTCATGATTTCAGATGGTAAAAATTCAATCCCATACCAGGTTTTTACCAATTCTGAAGGTATAGAAAAAATATTGGTTTTATGCGATTTTGCTAAAGACGAAATTAAAACCCTGAATATTGAACCTTCAGAAAATCAGGTGAAATTTGAAGCCCGTACGCAAGCCGAAATTTCAATAAAGGAAGGTGGCAAATGGGTTTGGGTTACCAAGGATAATGGCAACGAACAATGGGAATATCAGGGAGGCACATGGAAAAATGTAACAGAACTTGAAGTTCCGGAACAGCACACCGACCATTCTTTTGATATTCGTTACGAAGGCCCGGGCTGGGAATCGGATAAAATCGG
>JAFGGF010000272.1 GCA_016930735.1 Prolixibacteraceae bacterium | reverse complement strand
TAAAACGAAAAATACATGTAACCTAACGGACTTTTTAAGCGTCGAACGCATAAGTTCTGATAATTTTTATCCGGTATACCCTGAAAGAAATTCAGTGCCATGAAAACAACAGAATTTGATTATTCACATAAAAAACAGGATTGTTTATCGAATAAAATTGAAAAGTCAGGGCATTTTGAAAAAATTTACATCGAAAACAAAAAAACAATGCCATGCTAGTTCTAAACAATGTTCACAAATCGTACATTACCGGAAGTAATTCACTTCATGTTTTAAAAGGTATCGACCTCGAAATCGAAACCGGGGAATTTGTATCTATAATGGGATCTTCCGGTTCAGGAAAATCAACATTATTAAACATTCTTGGAATCCTAGATTCATATGATGAAGGAGCCTATTACCTGAATGGAACTCTCATCAAAGATATGAGCGAAAAAAAGGCTGCCAAACTGCGAAACGAAATGGTTGGTTTTGTATTTCAGTCGTTTAACCTGATTTCCTTTAAAAATGCTGTTGAAAATGTTGCATTGCCTTTGTATTACAAGGGGGTCAACAGGAAAAAACGGAATAAAGTCGCCATGGAATATCTCGATAAACTGGGATTAAAAGACTGGGCAGAACATATGCCCAATGAAATGTCGGGGGGGCAGAAACAACGAGTGGCCATTGCCCGTTCACTGATTACAAAACCCAAGGTAATATTTGCCGATGAGCCAACCGGGGCCCTTGATACATCAACATCGTATGAAGTAATGGAAACTTTAACAGAAATCAACAACGAAGGTATAACTGTTATTTTGGTTACCCATGAACACGATATTGCTGCAATGACCCAGAAAATCATCCGGTTAAAAGACGGTAAAATTTCTGAAGTGATCAAAAACGGTGAATTGCTTGCGTTTAAAGACCAATACATAAAGCACCTTGAAACGGCCTGATTCCTGAAGGCAATTGTTCAGTCTCAACCAGCAATTAGCTTATTAAACTGAAGAATAACAAAACATAAAACAGAAAACAATGTTCGACATCGATAAATGGCAGGAGATCTTTGCCACCATCAAAAAAAATAAAATGAGAACCTTCCTAACCGGGTTTTCAGTTGCCTGGGGGATATTTATGTTAATGGTGTTATTGGGTTCAGGCAACGGATTAAGCAACGGGGTTTCAGAAAATTTTATGCGCGATGCCGTTAATGGTATGTGGCTTTGGACCGGAAAAACCAGTATTGCACACCAGGGATTCAAGGAAGGCCGCCAAATTACCATGACAAATGACGATTATGAACTGATTAAAGATTTGGAAGGAATTGATAAAACTTCGGGCCGTTATTATATTTCCGGTAATCTTTTTTCCTACGGGAATGAGTATGGGAATTATACTGCAATTACCTGCCATCCCGATCTTCTCGATGTGGAGGGAATTCAGATAGTTGAAGGCCGTTTTGTCAATCATATTGATATTCAGTCAGCCAGAAAAACTGTGGTAATTGGGAAAGATATTTACGATGCTCTTTTTAATGGGGAAGAAGCACTGGGGAAATATATAAGAATCAATGACATTCCCTTCAAAGTAGTCGGAATATGCAAAGAAAGCGGAGGTTCACAACATCGGAATGCTTATATACCTGTTTCAACCGGGCAAAAGGTTTTTAATGGCAGTAACCGGATTCATAATTTTGCACTGACCATTGATGCCAAAACCCTCGAAGAAAGTCAGGATATTGAAAACAAGGTAAGGACTGCCCTCGCCCGAAAACACAAGTTTGACGAAAAAGACGAATCGGCCCTTGGTTCCTATAACAAACTGGAGAACGTTATAGAAACCATGAAAATTTTTCAGGCAATCAATATTTTTATCTGGATTATCGGGATTGGTACTTTAATAGCCGGTATTGTTGGAGTAAGCAACATAATGCTGATCATTGTTAAGGAACGTACAAAAGAAATCGGGATCAGGAAAGCTTTGGGAGCTTCTCCGTCTTCGGTTGTCGGATTGATCCTTCTTGAATCAATATTAATTACTACAGTTGCCGGATATATTGGGCTGGTTTTAGGGACCGGTTTAATGGAGGGGCTAAACTTGATTGTAGAACAACAGTATGCAGCATCTGCTGCAACAAACAGTGGGCAGGGAGAGACAATTTTCAGGAATCCGACAGTCAGTATCAATATTGCTGTTGCTGCCACTTCATTGCTGGTTATTGCAGGAACTTTTGCCGGATTTATACCCGCAAAACGGGCAGCCAGGATTAAACCCATTGAAGCACTTCGCGACGAATAAAATTCAAAAACAAAAGCCATGTTCGATTTAGACCTTTGGAAAGAAATATTAAGTGCCCTGAAAAAAAACAGGATGCGAAGCTTTATGACCGCCTTTGGCGTTTTCTGGGGAATTTTTATGCTAATTATTATGTCGGGGGCCGGGCGCGCACTTGAAAATGGTGTTATGGACGGAATCCGGGCATTTGCATCCAATTCTGCATTTTTCTGGACCGAAAGGACTGGTAAGCCGTTTAAAGGATTTCAACGGGGCAGGGCATGGGATTATTCAAATACCGATATTATATACATTGAAAAAAATGTCAGTGATGTGGAGTACCTGTCGCCCCGTTTGTTCGGGCCGAATTCCAACAGTGGTGATAATACAATAAGAGGGAAAATGACCGGAGCTTTTAACATCTATGGCGAAAATCCTGATTTTTTTAAAATTGACCCGTGGACTCCGCTAAAGGGTAGGCTTATCAATGAAATAGACATTATAAATAAAAGGAAAGTTTGCCTTATTGGGGAACGAGTAGTTGAAACCATGTTTGAAGAAGGTGAAGATCCTATTGGGCAATATTTGAAAATCAGTGGTGTATATTTTCAGGTTGTCGGGATTGTACATCCTGAAACACGTGTGAATATAGGTGGCGGAAGAAAGGAAGAAACCATTTTTATACCTTTCTCAACCATGCAGCAAACATATAATTATGGCGATGTTGTCCATTTTTTCTCGGTAACTTCCAAACCGGGAGTTCCTGTAAGCCAGTTGGAAGAGAAGCTTAAGACATTGCTGAAAGATCGTCATATAATTGCTCCTGATGATGTACAGGCTATTGGTTCTTTCAACATTGAAGTGGAATGGGTAAAATACATGGGACTATTTAACGGGATTCAGATTCTGACCTGGATTGTTGGGATCGGGACTTTACTTGCTGGTGTAATCGGAGTAAGCAACATTATGCTGGTTATCATAAAGGAACGGACACAGGAAATAGGTATCCAGCGCGCAATTGGAGCAACTCCTGGCAAGGTTATACTGCACATTGTTGCCGAAAGTGTATTCCTGACCGTTATGGCAGGCTACATCGGGCTGGCGCTTGGTGTCGGGATTCTTGAGTTGATGAACCTGGCTCTTGAATCGGCCGGCGATGCCAGTGATATATTTTTCCGCAGGCCCGAAATAAGTTTTAAAATGGCAGTTGCAGCGCTTTCAGTGCTGGTGTTTTCCGGAATTTTTGCCGGGCTGATCCCTGCCCGAAGGGCTGTCAGTATAAAACCCATTGATGCAATCAGGGATGAATAGAATTAATTGGTAAATGAAAGAAAAAACAAAATCAAAATAAAACAGAAAACAAAAAATTAATGTCATGAAAAAAGTGTTCAGAATTTTAGGAATTGTGATTATTGTAGTTGCTTTTGGAGGAACCTTGTTCTTTCTGTACAATAAATCAAAAGGGAAAACCGATTTTTTCGAAACAAAAAATCCGTTTATAAGTGATGTAATTGAAAAAACTGTAGCAACGGGTTCTGTGGTTCCCAGGTTCGAAATCGATATTAAGCCCCAGGTTTCAGGAATTATTGATGAGATTTTTGTGGAAGCCGGTGATTTTGTGTCCAAAGGGCAGGTAATAGCCCGTATTAAAATCATTCCGGATATGGTCAACCTGAATGCGGCTGAAACCCGGTTAAATCGTGCTAAAATCAGTTTTGAAGATGCTAAAATTGACTACGACAGGATGCAGAAACTTTTCGACGACAATGTGATTTCATATGAAGAATTTAAGAATGCCAAAGTTTCTTACGATTCGTCAAAGGAAGAAATGGATGCTGCTGAAAATAATCTTGAATTAATTAAGAACGGTGTAACAAAAAAGGCCGAGGATGCTACTAATACACTTGTTCGTTCTACAATAGATGGTATGGTCCTGGATGTGCCGGTTGAGGTGGGTAACTCGGTGATTCAGTCGAATACATTTAATGATGGGACCACAATTGCTGCAGTTGCAAATATGCAGGATATGATTTTTGAGGGGAAGGTTGACGAAACCGAAGTCGGGAAAATCAGCGAAGGCATGCCTATAGAGCTTGAGATAGGTGCAATTGATAAAGAGAAATTTGCAGCAGTTTTGGAATATATTGCTCCGAAAGGTGTTGAAGAAAACGGGGCAATCCAGTTCGAAATAAAGGCAAATGTACAGTTAAAGGAAGGCCAGTTTATCAGGGCCGGATACAGTGCAAATGCAAATATTGTCCTCGAAAGGAAAGACAGTGTTCTCGTAATTCCTGAAGGTTTGTTAAAGTTTGAAGATGATTCAGCATATGTTGAGGTTGAAACTACTCAACCACAGGTATTTGAAAAGAAAATGGTTAAAACCGGCCTGTCAGATGGGATCAACATCGAAATTAAAGAAGGGTTAACCTTGCAGGACAAAGTGAAGGGTGATAAAATTGATCCGAATAAATTAAATGAAGAAGCTGCTTCACAGGGTTAATAAATTGGATTTACAGGTTAAATAAGTAATTTTAACTTCGAATATAAAAAATTGAAAAATGAAACTATTTACAAAATTTCTGCCGGGATTGTTTTTACTGATTTTTGCGTTGAATTCCAATGCTCAGGAAACATGGTCGTTACAAAAATGTATTGATTATGCGTTGGAAAATAACATACAGATCAAGCAGCAGAAATTAAATACCGATTATCAGGGCAATCTTGTAGGTCAGGCAAAGTCTGACCGTTTGCCTAACCTAAACGCCCAGATTGGAAATGATTTCAGTTTCGGGAGGTCATTAACTTACGAAAACACTTATGAAAATGTAAATTCAACAAGTATTTCGGGTTATCTGGGAACCAATATTACACTTTGGAACGGATTTACACTAAAAAATACGATCAAACAAAGGGAGCTTGACCTTCAGGCAAGTATTCAGGACTTACAAAAAGCCAAGGATGATATTATGCTGAGTATTGCGGCATCGTATCTTGAAATTTTGTTTGCAGAAGAACTGCAACTGGTTTCCGAAGCGCAGATAGAAGTTACGCAGCAACAAATCAACCGGACTCAAAAACTGGTCGATGCCGGCAGCCTTGCCAAAGGGGCTTTGCTCGAAATCGAAGCTCAGCTTGCACAGGAAGAACTCCAATTGGTGAACGACCAGAACAGGGTTCAGCTTGCCTACCTGAATCTATTCCAGTTTCTTGAACTTCCGGTTTCTGAAAGTTTTGTGGTTGAAAAGCCTGAACTCCCTGAGATTGGGGCAGCCGTTGCTACCATGAATTCTATGGATGTTTTTAAAAATGCCATGAATTTCAGGCCCGAAATTAAAGCAGCAATTTTACGGGTTGAAAGTATGAAGGCACAACTTGAAATTGCCAAAGGATCACAATATCCGAACCTGAGTTTTGGTGCCAATTATTATAACAACTACAACGACAATTATCAGACTTATAATCAGGTTACCGGGGAGGCAACAGTTATCCCTTTTATCGACCAGTTGAAAAACAATGAAAGGTATGGTTTTGGATTTACATTGAGTGTTCCGATTTTTAACCGCTTTCAGGTAAAGAACGGTATCTCCAATTCCAGGCTTCAACTGATGGATTATGAATACCGTTTGCAAACATCAAAAAATGTTTTAAGAAAAGATATTGAACAGGCCTACACAAATGCTTTGGCAGCATTAAACCGTTACATTTCAAGCGAAAAAGCAGTGACATCAATGCAGGAAGCGTTCAGGTATGTTGAAGAAAAATTTAATGTCGGGATGGTTAACTCGGTTGAATACAACCAGAGTAAAAATAACCTGACTGTTGCCCAGTCGAACCTTTTGCAGGCAAAGTATGAATATATTTTCCGTACAAAGATCCTTGATTTTTATAACGGTATTAAAATCGAATTATAATAAACAGGAGAAGGTTTTTACCTGCCTCTTGTGCTTGAACATTGTTTTTTGTGCCCCGCCTTATTGGCGGGGCTTTTTTATATAAAACTTTCCTTTTTCATTATTGTCAAATCTACAATTTGAATATATTTGTCTCACTAAATCTGAATCAATTAAAGAACTGATGATAAAAAAAATACTATTAGCTTGTTTGACTGCCCTTATTATTCAGGGAATTTCAGCTCAGGAAGCACAAAAACAAAACGCTACCTATAATTCAGATTATATTCTGAATATAAAAAAAGCAAAGTCGGTGATAAATCTCGATGGGGTAATTGATGAACCCGACTGGGATGCTGCACAGGTTGCCGGCGATTTCAGAAGGGTTTTACCGATTGACACAGGCTATGCTTACCAGCAGTCGGAAATTTTAATGACCTACGACGACAAGGCTTTGTACCTGGCAATGATTTTTTATGATACAATTCCCGGAAAAAGGATAATGGAATCGTACCGGAGAGATTTCTCTTTTAACAATAATGATAACCTTCTTGTTTTTTTCGATACTTTTCTTGATCAGACCAATGGTTTTTCATTTGGAATTTCGGCTTCGGGGGCAAAATGGGACGGTACCATGTCAGATGGTTCTTTGGTCAGCCTCGACTGGGATTGCAAATGGGAGTCGAAAACAAAACATTATCCTGATAAATGGGTAGCTGAAATGCGCATCCCTTTTAAATCGGTACGATATCCTTCAGGCAGTAAAACATGGAATGGCAACTTCAGCCGGCTTGATTTGAAATCGAATGAAAAATCGGCATGGGCGCCGGTTCCGAGGCAATTCCCTACAGCTTCGCTGGCCTACACAGGAGTATTAAATTTTGAAGAACCGCTTCCAAAACCTAAAATGATGTTTTCCCTCATTCCTTATGTTTTCGGAGGTTTTTCAAATGATTATGAAACCGATAAAGGAGCACAATGGAAAAAGGATTTTGGTTTTGATGCAAAGGTCGGGTTAACTTCGTCGATGAACCTGGATTTGACATATAATCCCGATTTTGCACAGGTTGAAGTTGACCAGCAGGTTACAAATATCGACAGGTTTGAATTGTTCTTCCCTGAAAAAAGGCAGTTTTTCCTCGAAAACAGCGATTTGTTTTCCGGATTTGGAAACCGTTCGGCAACACCCTTCTTCTCGCGAAGGATCGGACTGGATGCCCCGGTAATCGGTGGTGCACGTTTAAGCGGAAAAATCGGGAAGAACTGGAGGATTGGATTTATGAATATGACCACCAAAAAGACCGAAGACCACCTGTCAAGGAATTTTACAGTTTTCTCTCTTCAGAAAAAAGTTTTTGCCCGTTCCAATTTCGGGTTCATTTTCATAAACAAGGAGTATTTAAACCAACCGGCAGGTTCTGAAATGTTTAACCGGGTTGCCGGTATCGATTACAACCTTGCAAGCAAGGATAACATCTGGTCGGGGAAATACTATTACCACCGTTCATTCCGGCCCGGAAATCCTGACAAACAATATTCACAGGGTGCATCGCTTGGTTACAGCACAAAAAACATACAGGCTCATATTTTTGAAAGGTCGGTAGGTGAGAACTTCCTCGCTGAAACCGGGTATGTAACACGTACAGGTTATCATTTTATCAGCCCCGATTTCAAATACCTTTTTGTCCCGAATAAAAAAGTGGTCAGCCATGGGTTGAACCTCGAAAGCGACCTGTATTTTAATAACGATTTTGAAAAAATTGAACATGAAAATACAATCTCATATCAATTTGAATTTCAGGATCGTTCTGCACTTTCAGTTGGATATAAAGACTTTTATGTGGAGTTGCAGGATGATTTCGATCCTACCCACGTAAGCAATACTGTTCTGCCGGCAGGCTCCAGTTATAATTTCGGAGGTGTTTTTATTAATTACCAGTCGACCCGGAAAACCCTGTTTAACTGGCAGGCTGAATCGGCTTCGGGTAAATTTTATAACGGAAATATAAGTTACATTGACGGGCAACTTGGTTACCGGTATCAACCGTATATAAATCTTGCGGTCAATTTTAATTACACCGACATGAAATTGCCGCAACCTTTTGAACATACTAAATTCTGGCTGATAGGACCAAAACTCGACCTTACTTTTACCGATAAAACATTCCTTTCAACTTTTGTCCAGTACAATGAACAAATGGATAATATGAATATTAATATCAGGTTTCAATGGCGTTACCAGCCTGTTTCAGACCTGTTTGTGGTTTATACTGATAATTATATTCCCGGTGACTGGACTTCAAAAAACAGGGCATTGGTTTTAAAACTGACTTACTGGTTGAATTAGTTTAATTTTTAAGCTGACTGAAAACTTAATCATTTAAGGTTCAGTATGAATTCTTTTCTTCTGTTAAGAAATTCAGTTATATTTGCCTTCCGCAAAAACAAAAATGTAGTTAATTGTTTTATATTTGAAAGTAAACTTATTTAAACAACAGTAATATGAAGGTATCGGTTATTGGCGCCGGAAATGTTGGAGCTACATGTGCACAGGTTGTTGCCCAGAAAAACATTGTAAATGAAGTTGTACTGGTTGATATTAAGGAGGGTTTATCAGAAGGGAAAAGCCTGGACTTATGGCAGACAGCGCCTGTTAACTATTACGATACCCGGTTAACCGGATCGACAAATGATTATTCAAAAACCGAAGGTTCTGATGTGGTTGTAATTACTTCGGGAGTCCCTAGAAAGCCGGGAATGAGCCGTGATGACCTGATCTCGATAAATGCAGGCATTGTTAAAAGTGTTACTGAAAATGTTGTAAAATTTTCGCCCGGAGCAAAGATCATTATTGTATCTAATCCTTTGGATGTTATGACCTATGCTGCTTATGTAACTTCCCGGAAGCCTAAAAACGAAGTTATGGGGATGGCCGGTATTCTTGACACAGCTCGTTATCGTGCCTTCCTTGCCGAAGCTCTGGATGTATCGCCCCGCGATATTCAGGCATTGCTAATGGGAGGTCATGGCGATACAATGGTTCCGCTTCCCCGTTACACAACCGTAGCCGGAATCCCTGTTACTGAACTGATTGGCAGTGAAAAACTCGATGCAATTATTGAACGTACCAAAAAAGGTGGTGGCGAACTGGTTAACCTGATGGGAACTTCGGCATGGTATGCCCCCGGATCGGCAGCTGCTCAAATGGTTGAAGCAATTGTTATGGATCAGAAACGTATTTTCCCATGCTGTATTAAACTCGAAGGCGAATACGGATTAAACGACATGTTTGTTGGAGTTCCGGTAAAACTTGGTAAAAACGGTGTTGAAAAAGTAATTGAAGTTTCATTAAATGAAAGCGAAAAAGAAATGCTAAACAGTTCGGCCAATGCTGTTAAAAAAGTTATGGAAGTTTTGGATGGAATGAAAATTCTGTAAAATACAAATTGAATAAATTGAAAGGATGGCTTTGCAGTCATCCTTTTTTTGTTTCAGAGATAAGAACTCAAATAATTATTACGGAAATTATTGATATTCCAGTCTTTATTTTTCAATAAATTTGGATCATCATTCCAAATAAAAGTTACAGCATCGACGTTTTTATTGCCACAAATAACAGTTATTTTTTTAATCTTAAACTGGTGCTCCTCAAAATCGGTAATAATCTGAAGTGATTTATCCTCAACCTGTAGTAAGAGCAATCCGTTTATTTCAAATCCTGCTTCTTTTACAATTGCCGGATAATCACAACCTTTAACTGAATACCTTCTGAATCCTTTCAGGACTGCCGGCTCTGAAATAAATGATTTGCCGGTAAGGCGTTTTACTATTTCAGGGAACATAAGTGTCCCGTATACAAAAAGGTTTACCATAACAGTCGGTTTTATTTCACATGCTAAATTTAGTATCTGTAACTTTGCAAACCTGAAATGTTTCGGTATATTTGCTCCGCTTATTTGCAAGGCAATGATAACCAGGATAAATATATCGAATAAAATACTGATCAGAATCTTACTTATTGCTGTTTTGATTGGTGCTGCTGTAATTCTTGATAATTATCTTGATGATCATCCGGTAAAACTGAGTCAGAATGAAAACAACGATCAGTCGGGTAACACACAGGAAAGCCTTTTTATATTTAATCCTTCCATTGTTGTTAATGCCAAGCAAATTATTCAAAAAGCCCCTTTTCGGTTCCTTCAAACCGAAATGCATGATAAATTTCTATGCAAATACCATCAATTAAGAAATTTTCATGTATTAAAGGCAGAAACTCTGAATCAAAAGATACCATTATTTTTATCGTATCATTATCTGATTTTCAGGAATTATTATTCAAGCCTTCCCGATGATGAACCGTCATTGGTTTAAATCTGAGAATTACCCGTATATCAATCTTATAAAGAAATATTTTTAAATCAATAACATTTTAAATTTTTACAAATGCAAAACAAAGGTGCAATATTTACATTTGCAATTTTACTTGCTGCAGTATGTCTTTACCAGCTGACCTTTACTTACAAAGCAAGGCAGATTGAAAAAGCTGCAGCAGAATATGCCCAAGGCGACCCTGAATTGGAGAATGTCTACCTGGATTCTGTTTCAGGCGAAGTTGTTTATAATTTCCTTGGGTTGCAGAAATTTACATATAAAGATGTAAAAGAACTTGAAATGAACCTTGGACTTGACTTAGTAGGTGGTATGAATGCTACCCTGGAAGTTGAAGTTTCTTCAGTGATAAGGGCTCTTTCAAACAACAGCCAGGATTCTACATTCCTTGCCGCATTGGCAAAGGCAAAAATTGAACAGGAAAACAGTCAGGTTGACTTTGTTACCCTGTTTGCAAATGCTTTTGAAGAAATTGACCCTAATGCTAAATTGGCTGCAATTTTCAGTACGGTTGAGTTAAAAGATGAAATTCAGTACAATAGTACCAATGCGGATGTTATAAGAGTAATTCGCCGCGAAACTGATGCTGCTATAGACAATGCTTTTGATATTATAAGTACACGTATCGACCGTTTTGGTGTAGCACAACCAAATATCCAGCAATTACAAACAAAGGAGCGGATATTGGTAGAACTACCGGCAGTAAAAAACCCGGAAAGGGTTCGTAATCTGCTTCAGGGTTCAGCTATGCTTGAGTTTTGGGAAACCTATAATCTGAGTGAGATTTACGGTGATTATATCCTTCCTATTAATGAAAAAATCAAGGAAATGCAGCCTGCTGAAGAAACTGCATCTGACCGGACAGAGGCAGAAGGCAATGAAGCAATATCTGAAACTGATTCAACTTCTTCTTCACTGCTTGATGAACTTGAAGCCGAGGCTGCATCAGATTCAACCGGAGCAGCAGGTAACCTTGAAACATTCAGGAGGGATTATCCGTTTTTTGCTTTGTTAACTCCTGCGACTGACCAGGCAGGGAATTTGCGTCCCGGCCCTATTGTAGGAACTGCACATTTTAAAGATACGGCTCAAATTAATACTTATCTGAAAATGCCGCAGATCAGGAGCCTGTTTCCAAGAAACCTGATTTTCAGATGGGGAGCAAATGCTGTTGATCCGGGTACTGAAAATTATTATCGGTTATTTGCTTTAAAAATAACAACCCGTGACGGTAAACCACCGTTAACAGGTGATGTAATTACTGATGCACGCCAGGACTTTGACCAGTTTGGATCTAACCCTGAAGTGGCGTTCAGTATGAATTCGGATGGAGCTAAAACATGGCAACGAATGACCAAAGAAAATATCGGAAGGTCGATTGCTATTGTTTTGGATGGATATGTTCGTTCGTTCCCGAATGTTGAAGTGGAAATCAGCGGGGGAAGGTCAAGTATTACAGGTATAGAATCTATTGAAGAGGCAAAAGACCTTGCTAATATTTTAAAATCAGGGAAAATGCCTGCTCCGGCAAGGATTATTCAGGAGGAAATTGTGGGTCCGTCACTGGGGCATAAAGCAATTAACAGCGGTATGTATTCATTCCTGATAGCTTTTATCCTGGTTCTGGCCTATATGTTCTTCTTTTACAGTAAAAAAGCAGGTTTTACAGCGAACATCGCTTTGCTGGCCAATATGTTTTTTATTATAGGTATCCTGGCATCACTGGGCGCAGTATTAACTCTGCCCGGTATTGCAGGTATTGTGCTTACCATAGGTATGTCGGTTGATGCCAACGTGTTGATTTACGAAAGAGTACAGGAAGAAATAAGAGCAGGTAAAGGATTAAAACTGGCAATTTCTGATGGTTATAAAAATGCATATTCAGCTATTATTGATGGGCAGGTAACTACTTTGCTTACTGGTATTGTTTTATATTTATTTGGTTCGGGCCCTATTAAAGGTTTTGCTACAACCTTGATTATTGGTATCCTGACATCTCTTTTCAGCGCTATTTTTATTACACGCCTGATTTTTGAATGGCAACTGTCGCATAACAGGAAAATTACTTTTACTTCAAAAATGACCGAATCCTGGTTAAGGAACACAGCCATTAAATTTCTCGAAAAAAGAAGGACATTTTATATAATTTCCGGTACACTGATAGTTTTGTCTATCGGATCTTTGTTTGTCAGAGGATTAAATTACGGTATTGACTTTAAAGGTGGTCGTACATACGTGGTTAAGTTCGACAATGAAATAAATGTTGAAGATGTCAGAATTGCCTTACAGAATGTATATGGAGAATCACCTGAAGTTAAAACTTTTGGTCCAAGCGACCAGGTAAAAATCACTACCGAATATAAAATTGATGAATTAACCGAAGACGTTGACAACGAAGTGGAAGCACTTATGCTTCAGGGACTGCAAGCAGGAAACCTGATTCCGGCAAATGTGGATATCAACCAGTTTGAAGAAAAATATCGTCAGAGTTCGCAAAAAGTTGGCCCTACTATTTCAGATGATATTAAAAAAGATGCAAGTATTTCCATCGCATTTGCCCTTATAATAATTTTTATTTATATCCTTATCCGTTTCAGGAACTGGCAATACGGGCTTGGAGCTGTTGCTGCACTTGCACATGATGCACTCATCGTACTTGGTATTTTTTCGCTTGCTCATGGTATTTTGCCATTCTCACTTGAAATTGACCAGGCATTTATTGCTGCCATACTTACGGTACTTGGTTATTCTATTAACGATACAGTAGTTGTATTTGACCGTATCAGGGAATACCTCAAATTATACCCGAAACGCGATGTTGAAGGAAATGTTGATAATGCCCTGAACAGTACTTTACGTCGTACTTTTAGTACGTCACTTTCAACTTTTGTAGTTTTGCTGGCAATCTTTTTATTTGGTGGTGAAACCATCCGTGGATTTACATTTGCATTATTGGTTGGTATTGTTGTAGGAACATATTCATCATTGTTTATTGCAACTCCAATTGCATTTGATACACAAAAAAGAGTAACTAAAGCAATTGCTAAAAGGAAAAATTAGATACTTAAAAATCCGGTGAATATTCACCGGATTTTTTTTGGTTTTATCAAATTTTATAAAAATTGGAAAGTTATTAATCTTTAATCTGTTTAATGATTAAGCAGATTTGTATATTTGTCCAAAATTCAGAAAACAATGGTAAGTATTATTTTATTTATAAGTGGCGGTGAAATAGTATTGGTGATGCTGCTTGCGTTGTTGTTTTTTGGTTCAAAGGCTATTCCCGACATTGCAAAAACTCTGGGGAAAGGCATGCGTGAATTTAAAAAAGCCACGAATGAAATAAAACGCGAATTAAACGAACATACTTCTGACCTGACAAAAGACATCAACGATATTAAATCTACTGTACAAAAAGAAACCAACGAAATAAAAAAAGGAATTGACGACCAGTTGAAAGATTAATTGTAGTAAATTTAAATATGCTCATTTTATACATACTTTCGTTGCTGGCTTGTTTTATTTTCCTGGCACGCATTGTCGATTTATTTTTTATTTCATCGCTCGATAAAATTTCAAAAGACTTAAAACTTTCAAGTGATGCAGCAGGAGCAACTTTAATGGCAGTTGGCTCAAGTGCCCCGGAATTGTTTGTTGCACTTTTTTCAGTGTTAAAACCCGGAAACCACCAGGTAATTGGTATTGGAAGTATTGTAGGAAGTGCAATTTTTAATTTGCTGGTAATAATTGGTGCTGCTGCATTAATTAAAAAAACAAAACTTACATGGCAACCCATGATTCGTGATTTAATATTTTATTCACTTGCCGTTTCTTTACTCGTATTTTTTATTTGGGACGGGGAATTTACTCTTATTGAAGCTCTTGTATTTCTTGCTGTTTATGTTATATATGTGATAGCAGTTGTGTATTGGCGAAAAATTCTGCCGTATTCTAACAATATTTCTGATATTGATGTTGTCGACCCGCACAGAGAAGAAAACAAAACCACAAAATTGCTGGATAATTTTTTACGGTTTATATTTCCACCAAAAGAGAAATATTACCTCACATTTTTAGTATCAATATTTATTATTGCCGGTTTAAGTTACGTTTTAGTTGAAGTTGCTATCAGGTCTGCCCACATTTTAAATATCCCGGAAGCAATAATTGCATTAACAGTTTTAGCAGTAGGAACTTCAATTCCGGATCTGTTTTCATCGATAATTGTTGCGCGCCAGGGGCGGGGAGATATGGCTGTTAGTAACGCAGTTGGCTCCAATATTTTTGATATTCTGGTTGGCCTTGGACTGCCTTTTTTAATTGTTATATTGATTTCAGGTGTTTCAATAGAAACCGGCGGTAATTTACAAAGCTCTTCCATTATTTTGTTTGCCTCGGTAATTTTGCTCATTCTTTTGCTTGTAATAAGCAAATGGAAAGTTGGCAAATTATCAGGCATAATATTACTTGGTTTGTATCTGTTTTATTTGGTTCGTGAAATAATATTACTTTAGTAAATCAGTTTTTTCTTTAAATCTTTTTTCTTGATAAAAGCGAAAAACATAAAAAAATCGTTTGGCAACCTGCAGGTTTTAAAAGGGATTAACCTAGAAGTTCCCGAAAAAAAAATTTATTCAATTGTCGGTGCCAGTGGTGCCGGCAAAACCACTTTGTTGCAGATTTTAGGCACTTTAAGCCAACCCGATTCAGGTCTGATTGAAATTGATGGGTATAAAATCAATGCCCTTAGTGGGAAAGAAATGTCAAAATTCAGGAACAGTAAAATCGGCTTTGTATTTCAGTTTCATCATTTGTTGCCTGAATTTACTGCCCTTGAAAATGTTTGTATGCCTGCTTTTATTGCTAAGACTTCTAAATCGAAAGCCGAAAAAAGGGCTAAAGAATTACTGGATTACTTGCGATTAAGTGACCGCCTGGAACACAAACCTTCAGAGCTATCTGGTGGTGAAAAACAACGGGTTGCAGTGGCGCGTGCTTTAATTAACAATCCTTCAGTCATCCTGGCTGATGAACCTTCTGGAAATCTCGATTCCGCTAACCGTGATGAACTCCACGACCTGCTTTTTAAATTGCGCGATGATTTTGGCCAAACTTTTGTTATTGTTACCCACGACGATCATTTTGCCGAACGTTCGGATAAAATCATTCATATAAAAGACGGTATTATTATTTAATTTCGAAGATGGTTAAAGCTTCGGATATAAAGGATTTCCTCGATGAAAAAGCTTTTCTTTACAACCAACCGTCATTTATAAAAACTGATCCGATTCAAATTCCAAGGCAATTTTCAGAAAAAGAGAACATGGAAATTGCCGGATTCCTTGCGGCAACAATTGCATGGGGTCAACGTACCACAATCATTAAAAATGCCCGAAGGTTAATCCAGATAATGGATAACCAGCCATTTCATTTTATTATGAATGCAACTGAAAACGAACTTTCGGTTTTTGACGATTTTAAACACCGGACATTTAATGGCGATGATTGTAAATATTTTATCCGATCGTTGAAAAATATTTATATGAACTATGATGGATTGCAGGCAGTTTTTGAAAAAGGCTTTAAAACGGGTGGAACCGTTAAAGATGCATTGATCCATTTTTATGGTGTGTTTTTTGAAATTGAAGGAATCCGACGAACCCG
>JAFGGF010000271.1 GCA_016930735.1 Prolixibacteraceae bacterium | reverse complement strand
ATAATTGTTAAGTTTCAAGAGAAGCAAAAATAGTAAAATTGAAATTCTGATAAAGCCATATAAAATAAAAACCCGGCAAAGATACCGGGCAGATCTATTCTGGATTATAAAATTCAGGATTTTTCGATGGCCTGCGCATCAATAACAGCAATTGCTGTCATGTTAATAATTTCCCTTACAGAACATTCCATTTGTAAGATATGAATTGGTTTTTTCATACCCAGTAAAATCGGGCCAACTGCCTTGGCTGTCCCAACTTCCTGTAAAACTTTGTAAAGTATATTTCCTGAACTCAGGTTAGGGAAGATCAGAACATTGGCATCGTGATTTCCAAGTTTGGTAAACGGGAATTTTTTCATACGTAATTCTCCGTTCAAAGCATAATTGGCCTGCATTTCTCCATCAACCATTAATTCAGGATGATCTCTGTGTAAAATTTTAACGGCATCGCGCGCCCTTATAGGGCTTCCTTTTCCTTTAAAGGCACCAAAATTTGAATAACTCAGAATAGCAATCCTTGGTTCGATGTTGAATTTTTTTACTTCGTTGGCTACAAGAATCGTTGTGTCAGCAATTGTATCCGGGCTTGGGTCGGAGTTGACAGTAGTGTCGGCAAGGAACAAAGCTCCTTTTTTTGTCAGCATAATATACATCCCTGCAATGTGGTTGAATTTTTCATTGGTTCCCACAACGTGAATGGCAGGACGGATGATATCGGCATATTTCCTCATAAATCCGGAAATAAATGCATCGGCTTCACCGGTTTCAACCATCATTGCTCCGAAATAGTCACGGTTATACATTTTTTCGAGGGCTTCATCAAAGGTCATCCCTTTACGTTCCCTTTTATTATAAAGTATCCTGGCAAATTTTTCTCTTTTCTCATCGGAAACATCCTGATAAAGGTCAATAATCGGAACATTGGGCAAAACCAACTGGTTTTCTTCAATCAGCTTTTCAATTTCTTTCCTGTTCCCGATTAAAATAGGTTTTGCTATTTTTTGTTTGCAAACAAACTGGGCTGCTTTTAAAACCTTTAATTCAGCACCATCAGCAAAAACAACCGATTTGGGATTATTCCTTGCTTTATTGCGAATTGACATTATTAATTTGTTGTCAAGTCCAAGCCGGTTATTTAATTCACGTATGTATTCCTCCCAGTTGGTGATCGGTTTTTTTGCAATCCCGCTATCCATTGCAGCTTTTGCCACTGCAGGGGCAACTACAGTTATAAGCCTAGGATCAAGTGGTTTTGGAATAATATATTCTTTCCCGAACATAAGATTTTCCTGATTGTAAGCCTTGTTTACAATTTCGGGAACATATTCTTTAGCCAGCGATGCAATTGCTTTGACAGCAGCAATTTTCATTTCCTCATTAATAGTTGTTGCCCTGACATCAAGCGCTCCACGGAAAATAAAAGGAAAACCCAGCACATTATTAACCTGGTTCGGGTAATCACTTCGCCCGGTTGCCATAATAATATCTTGTCTTGCAGATGTGGCATCTTCATACGAAATTTCTGGAGTTGGATTGGCCATTGCAAATACCACCGGATTTGGTGCCATCGATCTGACCATTTCTTTAGAAACAACATTTCCTATTGAAAGCCCGAGGAATACATCAGCACCAACCATTGCCTGTTCAAGTGTTTCTATATTTCTTTCAGTAACAAATTGCTGCTTAATCGGATTGAGATCAGTGCGTTTTGTATTTAAAACTCCTCTGCTATCTACCATTACAACATTTTCCTTTTTTACGCCAAGGCTTAAATAAAGCCTGATGCAGGAAACTGCACTGGCACCGGCTCCATTCACAACAACTTTAATCTCATCGATTTTTTTCCCGCTTATTTCCAGCGCATTTAACAAGCCTGCACCTGAAATTATGGCAGTCCCATGCTGGTCGTCGTGAAAAACAGGTATATTCAGTTGTTCTTTTAATTTATCTTCAATTTCGAAGCATTCCGGAGCTTTTATATCTTCCAGGTTTATTCCTCCAAATGTTGGCGAAATGGCTTTAACAACTTCAATAAATTTGGCAGGGTCTTTCTCTGCAACTTCAATATCAAAAACATCAATATCGGCAAAGATTTTAAATAACAGCCCTTTCCCCTCCATAACCGGTTTCCCGGCTTCAGGGCCAATGTCACCCAATCCCAATACAGCTGTGCCGTTTGAAATCACTGCAACCAGGTTTCCTTTTGCCGTAAAGTTATAAATCTGATCAGCATTTTCCTTTATTTCGAGGCATGGTTGTGCCACACCCGGTGAGTATGCAAGTGAAAGGTCGTATTGGGTGTGATGTGGTTTGGTTGGGACAACTTCTATTTTTCCGGGGCGTCCTTCGCTGTGATAGCGCAAGGCATCTTCCATTAAAGTATTGGACATATTTATAAAGTTTAATTGACCAGTAAAATTAGGAAACATATGCCCTGAAAAGGAAGATTTTAATCAGTATGAATATTGTTGTGGAACATATTAATTAACTTAAGATGCAAGTTAAAAGTTATAAGATACGAGATAATTTGCTTATTTATAATAATTTGACTCCTTTATCCAGGATTTTAATAAATAATAAGCTTGAACTGGTATTAGTTGAATTTCAAACAACTAGATACTAGCGGATTGAAGCTAGCAACTTGAATTAATTAATACTTATTCCTGCAAATATATCCGTTTTACGCGTTGTGAAATTCCGGTTAAAATCTCGTAAGGGATAGTTCCGGTTTTTTCTGCTAATTCCGAAACAGGTATATGGGGCCCAAAAATTTCTACAGAATCACCGACTTTAACATCTTTATCAGTCACATCGATCATACACATATCCATGCAAATATTTCCGATGATGGGGACATAATGTCCGTTGATATATACCCTGCCGTTTTTGTTTCCAAGGCTTCTTTTCAATCCATCAGCATAACCAATGGGAATAACTGCAATTTTTGATGGTTTTGACACACGGCCTTTCCGGTTGTACCCGATAGTTTCATCAGGTTCAATATTTTTTATTTGTGAAACTGTAGTTTTTAAAGTGCTGATATTTTTTAGTCGGTTTCCTGCAGAACTAATTCCGTAAAGTCCTATCCCAAGCCTGACCATATCCAACTGGTAATCTGAAAATCGTTCAATACCAGCTGAATTCAGAATGTGCCGCTGGATTTTATATTTGAATGTTGAGGTTAACAAATTGCTTAATACTTCAAATGTTTTAATTTGTTCTGTTGTAAATGAATCCAGCCCGGGATCATCGCTGCCAGCAAGGTGGGAAAATACCGAGCTGATTCTGATACTGCCCGATTTTTTAATTGTTTCAGTAACTATTAGAATTTCTTCTTTTGTTTTAAATCCAAGCCGGTTCATCCCGGTATCTATTTTAATATGGACCGGACAATCAGTAAGGGCATTGTAACGTGAAACATTACTGAATTCATGCAGAAGCTCTGTGCTGTAAAGATTTGGTTCAAGTTTATAATCAATAATGTTTTGAAAACTGTAAGGTTCCGGATTCATAATAACCACAGGTGTTGTTATACCTGCATTTCGTAATTCTACTCCCTCGTCGGCAACAGCAACAGCAAGGTAGTCGATGCCATGGAACTGCAAAATCTTGGCTATTTCAACCGATCCACTTCCATAAGAAAATGCTTTAACCATTGCCATAATTTGTGTGCCGGGATTAAGCAAAGACCTGAAATAATTCAAATTTTCGATCAGGGCATTTAAATCAATTTCCAGTACTGTTTGATGCGCTTTTTCCTGAAGGGCGAAAGAAATATTTTCGAAATTAAAATCCCTTGCACCTTTGATCAGGATTGCTGAATTTTTAAAATCAGAAAAATTGAAACTGTTCAGAAAAGCATTTGTGTCAGGAAAAAAATGGTCTGAAGATGAAAAGATATTTTGTACCGAAATCAGATCTTTACCAATCCCGATTATTTTTTCAATACCGGCTTTCGCAGCCATCGTTTTAACATCTGAGTAAAGTTTTACTGGTTGAACACCTGATTGTTTAATATCAGAAATGATTAAAACTTTCTTTAAATGCCCTTTTAAGGCCTGGGCTTCGAGAGTTGTTAATGCAATTTCGAGGGCGTTGATATCGGAATTGTAAAAATCGTTGATTAAAATGCAGTTGTTTTTCCCTTGTTTTATTTCAAGCCGCATGGCAACAGAAGACAGGTTTCTGAATTCAGGTAGTATTTCTGTTAAAAAAATTCCGGTTGCATATGCAGTTGCAAAACAATGACAGGCATTTTCTATGGAAGAATAATCGGTGAATGGAATTGAAAAAGAATATTCTTCCAGCATGGTTTTTGCAAAAATCCGTGTATGATTATTTGTGCCTTTTTCTGGTACGAATTGTATCAATGCTTCATTTCCCATTAGCGACCAGTCGATTTTTTCAATGTGATGTTTTTGGCAAAACTGATTGGTTAGCTCAGACGATTCCTGGTCAGCCGAAAATATCAGCTTTTTTGAATAACGGAACAATTTTAGTTTCTCTTTGGTTTTTTGTTTTAAAGAAGAAAAGTTTTCCTGATGCGCCGATCCGATGTTTGTTAAAATACCAATCTCAGGTTGTATTATTTTTTCCAGATTTTCCATTTCTCCGGGCTTGGAAATGCCTGCTTCAAAAATGGCAAGTTTGTGGTAATTGTTTACTAGCCATACCGAGTGCGGGACGCCAATCTGCGAATTATAGCTTTTCGGGCTCCTGATTATTGAAATTTTTTTTTCAAGCAGGCTGTATAACCACTCTTTAATTATTGTTTTTCCATTACTCCCTGTAATCCCAATTACCGGAATATGAAATTGTTTCCGGTGGTGTACAGCCAATTGCTGCAAAGCCGTCAACGTATTTTCAACTTTTATAAAAGATGTTTTTGAATGGATTAATGAATTAGGTAAATCCTCTGAAATAATTATAGCGGAAATTCCTTTCGTGATCAGTTCTGGAATATAATTATGCCCGTTGTTCCTTTGACTTTTTAAAGCAAAAAAAAGTGTTTTGTTACCTTTGATTACGGCCCGGCTATCTGTAGCAATATTTTCGATGATAACTGAGGTTGGAAACTTATTCAATAATTTCCCGTGTACAATACCTGCAATTTTTTCTACTGAATAGGAAATCATTTAAGATGTGCTTTCAGGTAACACGAACGGCACAGTGGTTCGTAAATATCTTTTTCTCCCAGCAGCACAACCTGCTCTTTATCACTTGTCCGGTGAGAGAACTGGGCAATATTCCCGCAGTGAACACAAATAGCATGAACTTTTGTGACAAAATCGGCAACTGCCATCAAATCAGGCATGGGTCCAAACGGTTTTCCTTTAAAGTCCATATCCAGCCCTGCTATGATAACCCTGATCCCCATATTGGCAAGAGTAACAACCACATCAACCAGCCCTTTATCAAAAAACTGTGCTTCATCAATCCCGACAATATCCACATCGCCGGTGAGCAATAAAATATTGGCTGAGTTTTCAACGGGGGTCGAACGGATGGAATTTTCATCATGCGAAACAACCTCTTCAACCGAATATCGTACATCAATCTGTGGTTTAAAAATTTCAGCTGTCTGCCTGGCAAATTTTGCCCGCCTCAACCTTCTGATCAGTTCTTCAGTTTTCCCCGAAAACATAGAACCGGCAATAACTTCTATTGAGCCAACTTTTTTATTGCTGTTTATATCTCGTTCTATAAACATTCTCCGTTATTATTGAGTAATAAATTATTACTTTTACAAAAATAAAGATAACCATAGAATAATATGCTGGTTTCATCATGGAAAATAAAAAACTAATCAACATTTTATTAAAAGATATGAATGAGTTGGAAGGGCTCATTTCAGATTTAAAAGAAAGTGGAGAATGTGATCCGCTGGAATTGGAAATTATTCATTCAAAAGCAAAATGGATCAATCATTTACTGGGGATTTTTAAAGACCGGGCTGAAGAGATTGGGGTAGAGAAAAATCAGGATGTATCCGAAAAACAGGATGTAATCCAGGAATCTAGACTTGTAGCAATTGAAGAAAAGGAAATACCGCCGGTAGAAATTGAAGCTGAATCAGAAACGCAACCTATGGTTCATACTGAGCCGGAAGAAGAACAGGAAGAAGAGGCTGAACATGAAGAAACTGAATTGTTAGATGAAGAAACAGAACAGGAAGAGGAAGTGACGCTGAATGAACCTGAAACGGAAAATATAGAATCAGAATATGAAAATACTCCTCCTGAAAATGAGGAAGAAATACAGAAAAATAAGCCGGAAGAAGCTGAAAAGGAAATAATTAAAGAAGTTGTTGATTTTCAGGAGCCGGAAGAAGAGGAGGCAGCCAGGGTCTTAGGTGATAAATTTCAGACCGGAAAATCAGTTAATGACTTAATTTCTGAAAGTGCCAGGGTTGATCAGAAATTTACGGCTTTGCCGTTAAAAAGCATTAAATCGGCAATTGGAATTAACGACCGTTTTTTGTTTACCAGGGAATTGTTTGAAGGCAATGCTGACCTGTTTACTCAATCGGTTGAAAAACTGGATAAGCTGAACAACATTAATGAAGCAGTAGTATTCCTTCGTGAGAATTTTAAGTGGAAAAAGAATGAAACCAGCCTGAAATTTATTGAACTGGTAAAAAGACGTTTCCGGAATGAGTAATTCAGGGAAATTATACCTGGTGCCAACCCCGATAGGAAATCTGGAAGATATCACTTTCAGAGCGCTCAGGATATTAAAAGAAGTAGATTTTATACTGGCTGAGGATACCCGGGTTTCTTCAAAACTTCTGAATCATTTTGAAATTGGCAACCGGTTGGTTTCCCATCATAAATTTAATGAACATAAAACCGTTGACAGTATTTCTGAAAAAATTAAATCCGGGAATAATGTTGCTTTGATTTCAGATGCGGGCACACCGGGAATTTCCGATCCGGGATTCCTTCTGGTACGCAAATGTATTGAAGACGGTATTGAAGTAGAATGTTTACCAGGTGCCACTGCACTTATCCCGGCGCTTGCCGTTTCAGGATTGCCGTCAGATAAATTTACCTTTGAAGGTTTTCTCCCTCAAAAAAAAGGACGGCAGAAAATGCTAACTTCATTAAATGATGAAAAAAGAACCATGGTGTTTTATGAATCGCCATACCGCCTTATTAAAACTTTGGAGCAAATGACTGAACATTTTGGGGAAAACAGGTCTTGTTGTATTTGCCGCGAACTTTCCAAAATGCATGAAGAAATTTTCAGAGGAACCCTTAAGGAAGCATTAAATCATTTTAATCAAAAAGCGATTAAAGGTGAAATCGTTTTAATAATTCAGGGTTACACCGAAAAGTAATTTTATGTAAAATTTTATCCGACCCTCGTAAAAATGAAATACCTTCACAGTTTTTGTTGATATTTATTTATAGTTTTACGTCAATTATTAAGGGGAGTCTGTTTTTTTGTTAATTTAATTTATCGGATGCTTAAAAGTCTGTTTACTATTTTTGCTGTTATTATTATTGTCGTTTTTCAAAGTCAGGATAGTTTTGCTCAGTTTGATTTAACCGGGAAAGTAATTGATGAAGAGACTTCCGAACCGTTGGTTGGTGTTAATATTGTTGTTGTAGGAACAACATTTGGAATAGCTTCAAACCGAAACGGGAACTTTTATCTGAAAGCAAGTGTTGGTATACCCTGTACAATCCGTTTTTCGATGATTGGTTATGCTTCAAAAGAATTTATTGTCAATGAGAGAGAAATCAGGGGATTGGAAATTGCCTTAAAATCAGAAGCAATAATGGGGGAGGAGATTATTGTGAAGGCCAAAGAGATTGAAGTTGAAGAAAAAGTTTTCAGAAACGAAATGTCGATTGAAATGCTTGATGCACTGAGTATCAGGGAAACCCCCGCAGCCAATTATTACGAGGCAATCAGGAACCTGAAAGGAGTTGACGTGGTGATGCAGAGTATGCAGTTTATTTCTATAAATGCCAGGGGATTTAATTCTACGGAAAATACACGGTTTGTGCAGGTTGTGGATGGAATGGACAATCAGGCCCCGGGAATGAATTTTCCAATCGGTAACATTGCCGGTCTGAGTGAACTGGATGTGGAATCGATCGAATTTATTCCGGGGCCGGCAGAAATACAATATGGTGGCAATGCCCTGAATGGGGTGTTAATGATGAAAAGTAAAGACCCGTTCAAACATCAGGGGACAGGTGTTTATATAAAGCCGGGAGTCGGTGATGTTAAATCGGGCAGCGATTACCCGTTTCAGTTTTCAGGAAAACCTCAGTTCGAAGGTGGGATCAGGATCGCCAAAGCGTTCAACGATAAATTTGCATTTAAAATCAACGCTTCCTATTTATGTGGAATTGACTGGTATGCCAATGATACAACCAATATCCGTCCGGGAAATATAAAATGGGAATACGACCCGGGGCATGATGCCATTAATAAATATGGCGATGAAATAATTTCGGATCTTGCAGTTGGTGAAAGAGGGGCAAACATTATTGTTTCAAGAACCGGGTACAAAGATAAAGAGCTGGTTGACAACAATGTGGAGAACCTGAAACTAAGCGGGTCGCTTCATTATAAAATTACCGAAAAGGTAACTGCCATTCTTCATGGTAATTATGGCCTTGCCACTACGGTTTATACAGGTGATAACCGCACTTCATTATCAGGTTTTAAAATTTATCAGGCAAAGGCAGAATTAACCGGTGAACATTTTATGTTCAGGGGTTACACAACCATCCAGAATTCCGGTAATTCGTACGACGCCAAGTTTCTTGCTGTTCATCTGAATGAATATGCAAAAAGTGATGAAGAGTGGTTTCATGAATTCTATTATGCATTCAAAGGCGGTTACCGGAGGTTTGGAGTCCCGGCCGGAGATTATATTGAGGCACGTAATTTCGCGGACATGACAAGGCTGATTTACGGGACGCCTGAATTTGATGAAGTTAAAAAACAAATCATAAATGACACTGATTTCAGAAAAGGCGCCGGGATCAATAACAATTCGGCATTGTACCATATTGATGGAGCTATTGATTTTGATAAATATACAAATGAAACAAGTATCAAAATTGGAGGGAATTACCGTTATTACGATCTGAATTCTAATGGATCAATTTTCCCTGATACTTTGGGGAATAATATCACCTTTTATGAAATGGGTGGATTTATTGATATATCTAGGAATTTTCTTGACAGTGCATTATTGGTTAAAGTTTCGTCGAGGATTGATAAACCTGAAAGATTTGATATTAGTATTTCACCCAGGATTTATGCTTTATATACAATCAGTAAGGATCAAAACATAAGGGCTTCAGTTTTAACCGGGTACCGGACTCCCGGGGTAAAAGAACAGTTTATTAATAAGGATCTGGGAACAGCCAGATATCTTGGTGGCTTGGAGCCTGTATTTTCACCATATAATATAGGTGGAAATGCAATTTATTTAAGCAGTGTTAATGAATTTAATGCTGCTGTAACTGAAAAAGTAAACGATGAAAACCTGCCATACGGGATTGATCAGGCGAGATATGAAAATTTGGAAATTCTTGAGTCGGGAATCGTAAAAGATGAGGATTTGAAAAATATTCGTCCTGAAAGAGTTTTTTCTTTTGAAGTTGGTTATAAATCAAAAATTAAGGAAGCCTTATATTTCGATATGGTTTATTATTATTCAACCTACCGTGATTTTATAGGTATCGCAAAAATTGTTAAACCACGTACAAGTCCTTCAGCTGACCTGATTATGGCAGCGTCGCAGATCAATAATTCATCGCAACACGATGTTTACTATATAAATGTAAATACCCAGAAGCCGGTTTCCATCCATGGATTATCGGTGGGTTATAAATGGCTGATGCCCCTGGGTTCGATCATTTCAGGAAACTTTACAATTTCCGATGTCCGTTCAGCGATTGACGATCCGATAGCCCCGGGGTTTAATACGCCGGGATTTAAATCAAACCTGTCTTTGTCAAACCGCAGGATGGACAGGATGGAAAACAACCCGGGATTTAAAAACGTTGGCTTTATGGTAACCTGGAGGTACCAAAGTCGTTTTTACTGGGAAAGTGCTTTCGGAGACGGGTGGATTGAACCTGTAAGCACCTTTGATGTACAGTTTTCAATAAACATGAAAAAACCCAAATCGGTTGTAAAACTGGGAGCATCCAATTTCTTTAATAATAAATATACCTACTCTTTTGGAGGTGCTAATATTGGGGTTTTATATTACGTTTCTTATATTATAGATAATATCCTTTAATTGC
This sequence comes from Prolixibacteraceae bacterium, assembly GCA_016930735.1. GTDB lineage: Bacteria > Bacteroidota > Bacteroidia > Bacteroidales > Prolixibacteraceae > JABMQB01. The sequence continues at coordinate 5,862 of JAFGGF010000271.1, read as the reverse complement.
AGATTATGAAAATCAGGTTCTTATATTTTTTAATGGTTTTATTGATTTCATTTTCATGTGATTATGAATTTCCTGAAACTGATATCAGTGATAATTATTCATTAGGCTCGCTCAGTTTTGAAAAATTTATTGCGACTGGAGATGATTTTTCAGCAGGAGTTATGAATGGAGCTTTATACTCCTTAGGTCAGAAAAATTCAATTCCTGCAATTATTGCTGGTCAGGTAAATAAAATCGGGGAAATATCTTTTAATCAACCGGATATAGATGCTGAGAATGGAAGGAATTATTATGTTGAGCAAAACCCGGAAATTTATGGAAGGTGGGAATATATTTATACCGATAAAATAACAGAAAATCCAATAATCCGGTTAACAAGCGGAAATAATGTTGGATCGTTTTCAGGGGATATTTCTTCGATTAATAATTTTTCTGTTCCTTTTCTGAAAACTCCGCAATTGTTTGAATCCGGGCTTTCTTCCAATCCATATTATGAAAGAATTTCATCAGGTATTGGAAACAATACGCTGGCAGGAGATATAGAAAATAGAGGCACAACTTTTTTTTATGCCTGGTTGGGTATGAATGATGTATTAAATTATGCAGTTAATGGTGCTGTTTCAAATGAAGAAACCGGATTTGGAGAAATTAAACTTACCGGGGTAAATGAATTTAAATCCGGTTTTGATAGTTTTATTGATGCATTAATGGCAGACCCGGACTGTAAGGGAGTTATTGGAAATATAATTTCACTTTCAGATTTACCCTATTTTTATATAAAACCATATAACTTTTTGCTTCTTGAGAATAATAAAATTGCAGCAGCAAAAGCAGCACTCGACTTAAGTAAATTTAATGCAGGCATTATTCAATATAATCGAACTGCTGCTGATGAAGATAAAAGGCCTTTGATTGGATTTGAAGACAATGGGATAACAAATCTTTATCCGCAGGCGCTGATAATTGAGGATGAAACCCTGCCTGAAGCATTTTATTCAGATGGTACACCCATTCCAAAGTACAGGCAGTTGGTTGAAGGCGAAATGGCATTATTCAGTATTACAGATGAGTTGGTTAATTTGGGTTACGGCTATAAAATTGCACTTCCAAGCAAATATATTCTAACACTTAAGGAGATTAAGGAAGTTGAAGCGGCAATTCAGAATTATAACGAAGTCATTTTAAATAAGGTTGAACAATATTCTGGCAGGCTGGCCTTGGCTGATATTGCCGGAAAAGTTCATGAAATAGCAATTACCGGTACTTACGATGCATGGGGGCAGGTTAAAAACGATACTGTTTATTATGCAAATGGAATCCCGATTGAAGGATCACTTGGCTTAAATGGTATTTTTTCACTCGATGCCCTGCATTTTAACTGCAGGGGAAATGCTTTGGTGGCAAATACATTCATTGATGTTATAAATAAAGAATTTTCTGTTTTTATACCAAAAACCGATATTAATAATTATCAGGGCAATGTTTTTACTGTTTTGTATTAATTTGAAGTTAAAGAAAATGTTATTACGTAAGTTTTACAATTTGAAAATTTTTACTTTGCAATTTGTAAATATTAATATTTTTTAACATTTTTATCAACTGATTTCAAATCGAAATGGGGAATTTATTATAATTAATATATAAGAAGGATTTTGGGGAATCCTTGTTATTAAGATATAATTAATTGATACTGTTTAATTTGCTAATTTAAAACTATTTCTATGAAAAAAATCATGCTGTTGATTGCAATTGTCTTTTTTATAGGGGGACAGTTGCTTTATGCACAAACAAAGGAGATTTCCGGAGTAGTTACTAATTCTGAAGATGGATCGACAATCCCGGGTGCTTCTGTTGTTGCTGTGGGGACAACACTTGGAACAGTTACCGACATTGATGGTAACTTTTCGCTGATTGTCCCGAATGATGCTCAGACATTGATGGTTTCATTTGTCGGGATGAAAACTCTTGAAGTCCCGATTGGATCTCAAACTTCATTTCAGATTGCTTTAGTTCCCGACGTTTTCGGGCTCGATGAAGTTGTAGTTGCCGGTGTTGCATCCGGTACTCCACGTAAGAAGCTATCCATTTCTGTTGGCAAGGTTGGCGAAGAGGAACTGAAACAGGTTCCTGCTTCTTCTGCTGCCGGCGCACTTCAGGGGAAAGTATCCGGTGTAACCATTGTGAAAGCAAATGGTAATCCGGGAAGTGCTGCTTCTATTCGTTTAAGGGGCGCTACAGCGCTTCGTGGTGGGCAGGATCCATTGATCATTATTGATGGTGTAATGCTTGAAGGAACATTGCAGGATATCAACGTTGATGACATCTCATCAATGGAAGTTGTAAAAGGTGCTGCGGCATCTGCTCTTTATGGTTCACGTGCTGGTAACGGGGTAATTGTTATTACAACCAAACGTGGTGAAGGATTGGCTGCAGGGCAAACCATTGTTACAGTCCGTAACGAATATGGTCATTCAGGCCTGGCTAAACAAATGGATATTTCCACTCACCATTATTATAAACTGAAAGATGATTGGGCCACAGAAACAAGGTTCACAAAATATCTGAATACTGTTATGTACGGTGAACTGCCTGAACATACCGATCCTAACCTGGTTGGTACTCTTGTTTCAGGTAGCAGGTTACTTGACGATGACCACTATATGGATAATCCGTTTGGAGTAGTCCATGATCATCTGAGTGATTTTTATTCCGGTGGTAGCTTTTATACCAATTATGTATCGGTTGCTTCGAATATGAACAGAACCAAATTTATGGTTTCGTTTGAAAATTCCGACCAGCAGGGTATTATTCACGGAGTAAACGGGTATAAACGTAAAAACTTCAGGTTGAACGTTGACCACAGGTTCTCAGATAAATTTACATTTACGACCAGTAATTTAATCGTAAAAGCTGAAACAGATAACAGTTCAATCGACTTCTTTTCACTTATGCAGCTTCAACCGGATATGAACCTTCATGCAAAGAATCCGGACGGAACTGATTACAGGTTAAAAGTAGACCAGTTTGGAACAACATTAAACCCACTTTATCCGATTTCACAGGTTACAAGTACAAGTTATCGTAACAGGCTTCTTAGCAGTTACGGATTTACATACACTCCTGCTAACTGGATGTCGGTTGAAGGAATGTACAGTTTTGAAAAACAGGATAATTACAGTAATTATATGGAACCCAAAGGTTATCTTACCCTGGATTCTTATGATTCAGGCGGCACTGGTGGATATATGTCGAAAGGCTCCAGCCAGCAAATGGCACAGGTGGTTCAGTTAACAGCCAACTTTAACAAACAGTTTGGTGACTGGACAACCAAGGCAAAATTAAGTTATTTGTATGAAGATAACCATTGGGAATCTTTTGGTACATCAGCCTATATTTTCTCTGTAAACGGAATTCCACAGTTTAATGTAATGGACCAGTCAACTTCTACAAACAATTCAAGCGAAGGTGATATCAGGGCTGAGAATATTTTTGGTATTTTGGATGTTGATTATAAATCGAAATACATAGGATCATTCCTGTATCGTTACGATGGTGCCAGCCAGTTTGGGGAGAACGAAAAGTGGAATCCTTACTTCAGGGCTTCAGGTGCTTACCGTATTACTGAAGACTTCCCTATTGAAGGAATAAGCGAATTAAAAATCCGTGCGGCCTACGGTACCTCAGGTAACCGTCCTCCATGGAATGCCCAGTACGAAACATTCAATATTTCGGGTGGAACACCGGTAAAAAACCAGTTAGGTAATAAAAACCTGAAACCATCAAAAATTCTGGAACAGGAAGTTGGTTTGAATATGGAATTCCTGAAAAAATTTGAATTTGAATTTGTATGGTCAAAAACCGATGCTAAAGATCAGCACTGGCCAGTACCGCTTCCTGCTTCACAGGGATATAAAACTCAGTGGCAGAATATGGGTACTTTAACTTCAAATGTATTGGAAGCTACTTTAGGTGCCCGCCTGGTCGAAAAGAAAGATTTCTTATGGAAACTGAGTCTTACCTGGGACAGGGTACGCCAGGAAATTACTCAACTGGATGTAGCCCCGTTTACTACAGGAGCAAGGGGTAATTCAGGCGACCCTGGTGCATTCTTTATCAGAGAAGGAGCAGTCTTCGGATCTGTATTTGGTGAATATTTCCTTCGTTCAATGGATGAAATGAAAGATCAGCTCGCTTTATTGGGCGAAACCAAATATGCCGGAAAAACTATCGATGATTTTACACAAAACTGCGATGGTTATATTATCCCGAAAGGAACCGAAGGAACCTACAAGGAAATTCCGGTTAAAAAACTGGATGCAAACGGTAATCCGGAAACAACCCAGATTGGTGATATGAACCCTGATTTCCATATGGGTATTGCCAATACAGTTAGCTGGAAAGGTTTGGATTTGTATGTTTTACTCGATTGGAAACAGGGTGGTGATATTTACAGCCTGACTAACCAATGGATGTATCGCGACGATCGCGGCGCAGATATGGACCAGTTTGGCAAACCTGAAAACCAAAAGAAAACATACGATTATTACAAAGCACTTTACAACGTAAATACTTATAATAATCATTTTGTTGAAGATGGGACTTACCTGAAAGTACGCGAAGTGTCGTTGTATTACAACGTTAGTAAAAGTGTCCTGAACAAAGTTTTAGGAGGATTTATCAAGGAATTTAAGGTTGGTGTAATCGGACGTAACCTGTTAACATTTACAAACTATTCAGGATATGATCCTGAAGTTGGTAGTACTGAGGGTTCTGGAGATAATACCATTCAGGCATGGGATGAATTTGCCTATCCGAATTACAGGACTTTGACCGGATCCATTGAGTTTAAATTCTAATTGAAAAAAAATGAAGAATATGAAAACAAAAGTATATAAACTGGCTTTTGCCTTAATATTGGCTCTGGGTTTGATTACATATAGTTGTGCTGACCTGGATGTGGAGAACTTAAATGAACCCGACTCAGCAAAGGCTTTGGCAAATCCCGATGATTTGACCAGCCTTGCAGGTGGAGCATTCCGTACCTGGAGCAATGCAGCTCAGGAATACGATGGTCCTGCTTTAGCAATGATTACTATGGCAGACCAAGGTACCTGTTCCTGGGGTAATGCGGCGATGAAAGACCTTTCATCTGAACCTCGTGTGGGTTTCATCAATAATCTGACTTATGCTTATTTTCCTGTAATTCAGGTTTTTTGGAATGATAGTTATTCAGCTATCTCTGCAGTTAATGATGTATTGAGGGCTATCGAAGAAAATGGTGTTCAGATGGGTGTAGATGGTGCTGATACCAAAATGGTTCAGGCCTGGTGTTATTTTGTAAGTGGTGTTGCACACGGGTACCTTGGATTAACTTACGACCAGGGAAATGTGATCAAGTGGGATACCGACCTGGAAACACTTGAACTTACACCCTGGAATACGTTGATCGATGCTTCACTTGAACTATTGGACCAGGCAATCAGTATTGCCGGAAGTAGTACATTTACTACTCCTCAAAAATGGATGGGTGGAGATACATATACAAACGTTGAACTTGCCCGGCTTGCCAATTCCTTTGCAGCACGTATCCTTGCCTACAGTTCAAGGAATAAAGCTCATAACGAAGGCATCGACTGGAGTAAAGTTAAAAGTTATGCCAGCAATGGCATCAAGAAAGACCTTGCTCCGGAAATAGGTGATAATTATGATTTTTACGATATGTACCTGGTTTATCAAAGGTATTCAGGTTGGGGGCGTGTCGACAACAGGATTATCAACCTGATGGATCCAAGTTATCCAAGCCGTTGGCCAAATGATGGTGTTTCATGGACTACTCCTGACGGACAGGATCCGGGAATGGCT
>JAFGGF010000270.1 GCA_016930735.1 Prolixibacteraceae bacterium | reverse complement strand
AGACTTTTTAATTTCAGATTGAACAGGCATTTTATAAATATCTGTTAATTATTTAATAAATCTAAGCAATACTTATTTAAAAAATTAATAAGTATTTGAGGATTGGAAAAAAAAATTAAAATTTGCTGAATTAAATTATGAAGGCATTATTTAAAAATACACAAAACCAGAGTTACGGCATCGAACAGAAAAAGTTCAATCAGAAAAAACAAATTCTGAAAGCTATCTATTTCGACGGGGCACTGGCAAATTCTGACCTGGCAGCACGTTTAGGTTTGAGTACACCAAAAATAAATAGTTTATTGCTCGAACTGATTGACGATGGCCTGGTTGTTGATAATGGCCCCGGAGACTCAAGCGGTGGACGTCGACCGAATATTTATGGCCTTGTTGATAATGGATTTTATGTAGCCGGTTTAACAATCGGAGTTCATAAAACTACCATATCAATATTTAACAGCAATAATATTGAAATCAGCGGGCCTCATGTTTACCCTGAAAATATACAGTCAGGTATATCTGTTTTTTCAAAGATTAACAAACGATTAAACGAGGTTATAAAAAAAACCGGGATTGACCGGAAAAAGATAATTACCGCTGGAATTGAAATGCCCGGTCTGGTTAATACATTTGAAGGCATAAATAAAACCTATTTTTCTGAAATTAACCTGTACGACGAATTACGTAAAGTTTTTGAATTCCCGGTATTTTTTGAAAATGATGCAAAAGTAAGGACATTTGCCGAACAACATTTCGGGCTGGCAAAAGGACGTGAAAATGTTTTAATGGTCCATATGGGCTGGGGCGTGGGCCTGGGAATAATAATACACGGTAACCTTTACAGCGGAAATTCCGGTTTTGCAGGTGAGTTCGGCCACATGCCCATTGTCGATAATGGTATCCTCTGTAAATGTGGCAAACAGGGATGCCTTGAGACCATTGCATCGGCAACTGCTATTGCCCGCCTAGCAAAAGAAGGAATTCTTGCCGGGAATTCATCGTTATTAAAAGGATTGGTAGATAAAGATATTGATAAAATTGAAACTTCTACCGTAATAGAAGCAGCTAATTCAGGCGACCAGTTTTCAATTTCGGTACTTGCCAATGTTGGCCAATGGCTTGGCAAAGGAATCGCTTATTTAATACAGATATTCAATCCGGAACTTATTATAATCGGCGGGCGGGTTGCCGATGCCGGCTTATTTATGAAAGCCCCGATTGAGCAATCAATTCATACTTACAGCAATCGTGATATAAGCAATGATACTGAGATCAATTTCTCAAATCTGGGTTCAAAAGCCGGAGTAATGGGTGCTGCTGCATATGCACTTGAAAGATTAGCAAACTTATAAATTACTGAATAATGAAATTTGATTTGTCGGGAGTTGAGCAATCGTTTTTTGCCGAATCAGGCATTAAAAATATTACAACTGAAGTACCATATATTGTAGTTGAGAATTTCCCGAAACTGGGATTATTATCTTCGTTACGTTTTTTTGAATTTATCAATAATAATCCGGAAGGAGTTATTAGTCTGCCAACCGGGAAAACAGCACAGTATTTCCTTTCATTTACACAAAAACTCCTTGAAAACTGGGAAGATAAACAAGGGAAAGTGTTGCTTGAAAAATACGGGTTGGGGAATATCAAAAAACCAGACCTCCGGGGGCTCCGGTTTGTCCAGACAGGTGAATTTTACCCAATCGATTCATCTCAACATAACAGTTTATACAATTATGCTTTAAAGTATTATGTTGAAGGATTGGGGCTTGATCCTGAAAAATCGCTGCTGATTAATTCCGATGATATAAAATTATCAGGAAATAAACATTTTACTGAAGTTTTCCCTGATTATAAAATCGACCTCTCATTGCGTTACCGTGAAGCAACATCGCATTGTGAAAAAATTCAGCAGGAATCTCTTTTTAAAATTGATGACTGGTGTACTGATTATGAAAATAAAATCAGGGAAAAAGGTGGTATCGGTTTTTTCCTTGGGGGAATCGGGCCTGACGGGCATATTGGTTTTAATACCAAAGGATCTGACCATTTTTCCTCGACTCGTTTAACTTCCACAAATTTCGAAACACAAGCTGTAGTGGCCGGAGACCTGGGTGGAATTGAAGTTTCAAGAAACCGGCTGGTAATAACCATCGGCTTGGGCACCATAACTTATAATCCCGATTGTACAGCAGTAATTTATGCTGCCGGGGAAGCAATTGCCGATACAATTTGTGACTCATTGCAAAACAAACCTTCCAATTCATTCCCTGCAACATCGTTACAAAAACTGAAAAACAGCCGTTTTTACTTAACCAGGGGGGCTGCTGTTAAACTCGATGACAGCATTAACAGTTATTATCATAATGGACCCTGGTCTCATAGCAAAACCGAACGGGCAGTAATTGACCTGTGTAAAAGAATCAACAAGTTTGGCTCTAAATTAACTGTTGAAGATCTGAAAAAAGACAAATATTGCAGCCTGATTCCGGGTCTGAATGATGATACGGTTCAAACAGTAGTTAATTCAGTTACTGAAAAAATTGAAAAGGGGATGGCAAAACATACCAATCAGGTATATTACCACACCGGTCCACATCACGATGATATAATGCTTGGGATTATGCCGTTAACTACGCGTCAGCGGCGAGAACCTACCAATTCGATGCACTTTTCGGTTATGACCTCCGGTTTTACAGCCGTGACAAACAAATTTTTAATCGACCTTTTAAACGATACCAAAAACCTGATCAGGGAAAATAAAATAGAAATGGTCAATTACCCTGATTTTTTTGTGGATGGCTACATGTATAAATGGGACAAAGATGTATACCACTATCTTGATAACATAGCAGCCAACGATGAAGAAGAAAAACGGCGGGGTGTTTGCCACAGGCTTGTACGCTGTATTGTCGATATCTGGAAAGTCAGGGATAAAGAACAGCTTAGAGATACAATTTACGATATCCTTTCAAGCCTGAAAAGCAGTTACGACGGTAGTAAAAATCCCCCAAAAATTCAAAAACTGAAAGGGATGATCCGGGAACTGGAAGAGGAACTTGTCTGGGCTCACTATGGAGTAAGGGTAAAAAATGTCCATCATTTAAGGCTGGGTTTTTACCAGGGAAGCCTGTTCGCCTCAAAGCCTGACACGGAAAGAGATATATTGCCAATCCTTGAAGATTTCAGAAAATATAAACCTACGGTTATCAGCCTTGCAATGGATCCGCAGGGCAGTGGCCCAGATACTCACTACAAGGTTTTACAGGCTATTGCCGGTGCTGTACAGGAATGGGGTAAGGAAGAAGACCTTTCCGGCCTGCGCATCCATGGCTACAGGAATGTCTGGTTCAGGTACCACCCTTCCGATGTTGAAGTTATTGTACCGGTTTCATTAAACGCTTTGGCTACACTGGAAAAATCGTTTGAAGAATGTTATGTAACCCAGGTAAATGCTTCTTTCCCAAGCTATCAACTCGATGGAAAGTTCAGTACTTTAACACAAAAGATTTGGGTGGAACAACATAAACAAATACAGTTACTGCTTGGTAAAAACTTTTTTTATCAAAGCAATAATCCGCTGTTAAGGGCAACACACGGATTAATTTATATGAGAGACCTGAATGTTGACCAGTTTCTGGAAGAAGCGTTTGCCCTTGAAAAATCGATGGAAGGTATCTTCTGATATTTAAAATCAACCATACGGGATAATACGGGATAGTCCATTTATCATATTACAATATTTTTGCTCCTGAAATCAGAATTATTATCATTATTTTGATATTCTTAAAGAATTTAATATTTTTAAGAAGTTCTAATTCTTTTTTAAAAAAATATCTTTAAAAATTATATTTATTAAAAATCTATTTAAACAATGGAAAAAGAGGAAGTAAAAAACAAAGTTAAAAAGGTTGTTGCCCAGGTCCTTAAAATCGACCAGTCGGAAGTAGAAGATGATTCCAATTTTATTTTTGATTTAGGTGCCGACTCAATGCAAAGTATCCAGCTGGTAGCTGCATTTGAAGAAGAATTTAATATCGAAATGGATGAGGATGAGGCTGTTGCTGTACAAACAATTTCTGAGGCTGTTGATTTTATTTCAGGCTATCTGAATTAATCCTTCCATTTTAAGAAACCTGATAATATGACAAAACGCGCTTCGGTTCATTCAAAAAACCTGCAAACCATATTTTACCCGAATTCTGTGGCAATTGTGGGGACAAATAAAGTTAAAGGAACTGTGCCCGGAGATATTTTTACAAATATCCTGGATGCTGAATTAAATGGTGTAATTTACCCTGTTAGCCCGGGTGAAAAATTTATTAAAGGTGTAAAAACCTATAAATATGTTGTAGATATTCCCGATCCTGTTGACCTTGCTGTAATTGTTTTTCCAAGCTCAGTTTGTAATAAAGCTCTGGAGCAGTGTGGTCAGAAAGGGATCAAAGCAGTAATAATAATTTCTGCAGGATTTAAAGAAGTTGGAGAAAAAGGGCTGAAAAAAGAAATGGAGCTTCTTGAAATAGCTGAAAAATATGATATGTCGTTTATTGGACCGAATTGCCTTGGAGTAATAAATACCGATCCTTTTTCAAGGTTAAATGCTTCATTTGCACGCAAATTCCCTGCTGAAGGGAATATTGCATTTCTTTCTCAAAGCGGGGCATTATGTACGGCAGTCCTTGATTATGCGCTGGCAAAAAATATAGGATTCTCCAAATTTGTCAGTTTCGGAAATAAAGCCGACATCTCTGAAATAGACCTGTTATATTACCTGATGGATGATGAACAGACAAAAATAATTCTTCTCTATCTCGAAGAAATATCTGATGGGCAGGGATTGATTAAAGCAGCACAGGATGTCATTCAAAAAAGCCAAAAACCTGTATTGATAATGAAGTCGGGAAGGACTTCAGCCGGAGCATCGGCAGCTGCTTCGCACACCGGTTCACTTGCCGGCAGTGACCAGATTTGCGATGTTGCATTCCGGCAGGCAGGAATAATACGGTGCGAGAATATTGAAGAAATGTTCAACATTGCCATTGCCTATGCTTACCAGCCAATCCCAAAATCAGACAAGGTTGCTATAATTACCAATGCAGGGGGACCAGGTGTTTTAACTACCGACGCAGCAATAAAAGCAGGATTGCAGCTTGCAAAATTCAGTGAAGAAACTACTCTGGCACTTAAAAAAAGCCTGCCTGCTGCTGCTAATATTAAAAATCCGGTTGATGTAATTGGCGATGCCAGGGCCGACAGGTATATTGCTGCTATTAATGCTGCCATGACCGATGGCGATGTCGGGTCGGTAATTGTAATCCTGACACCTCAGTCGATGACGGATATTGATACAATCGCTTTCGAAATAGCCCAGGCATCAAAACATTACGACAAGCCTGTTTATGCTTCATTTATGGGTGAAGCTGATGTGGCAAGTGGCATCAGAATTCTTCAGCAGCATCATATACCGCATTATATTTTACCTGAATCTGTGTGTAACCCGTTGGCAACAATTTACAATTTCTGCCAAAGCTTAAAAACAGAGAATAAACTGGTAACAACCGATTTGAGTTTTAATAAGGATGCTGTTAATTCAATCCTTTCATCTGCACAAAATGACAATAAATCTTACCTGCCTGAATACCTGGCAGTAAAAGTAATTCAGGAATACGGACTCCCTGTATTGGAAAACAGGTTTGTAAAAACTGAAGATGAAGCAGCCCGGATGGCTGGTGAAATCGGATTTCCGGTAGTAATGAAAGTGATGTCGGAAGACATTGTACATAAATTCGATGTAGGTGGAATTGTTCTCGATATTCAGTCAGAAGAAGATGCAAAAACCGCTTTCAGGTCGATTCATGAAAAAGTTAACAAAGCAATGCCTGAAGCAGTCATTGATGGCATTTATATTGCCAGGCAGGTCCCAAAAGGTACTGAAGTAATTTTAGGCGTTAAAAAAGATCCTTCATTCGGCCCGGTAATCATGTTTGGACTGGGAGGAATTTTTGTTGAGATTTTTAAAGATGTCAGTTTCCGTGTAGCCCCTGTTTCAAAACAGGAAGCAATCAGGATGATAAATGAAACAAAAGCTTCGAAACTGCTTGCCGGCGCCAGGGGGATTCCTGAAATGGACGTTGACAGTTTAGCAGAAGCTATTGAAAAACTCAGCCATTTAGCTGTTGATTTCCCGCAAATCTCTGAATTGGATATCAATCCAATGATTGTACTTGAAAAAGGAAAAGGCTGTTTTGTAGCCGATACAAAAATCATTCTTTAATAACTATCTAACTAAAAACTAAACTTATGAGAATTCTTATTCATGATGATTATCTTCAGTTGAGCAAATGGACAGCACACTATATTGCCAGTAAGATAAAAGAATTTAATCCGACTCCGGATAATCCGTTTGTGCTGGGATTACCTACAGGTTCTTCACCTATAGGAACTTATACCGAATTAATAGAACTTGTAAAACAGGAGGAAATTTCTTTTAAAAATGTAGTCACTTTTAATATGGATGAATATGTAGGTATTCCTGAGAGCCATCCTGAAAGTTACCATTATTTTATGGATAAACATTTGTTCAACCACATTGATATTCCAAGAGAAAACATCAATATTTTAAATGGGAATGCTCCGGACCTGGAAGAAGAATGTAAAAACTATGAGGAAAAAATTAAAAAATACGGAGGCATTCATTTATTTTTAGGAGGAATCGGTCCCGACGGGCATATAGCATTTAATGAGCCCGGATCTTCGCTTAAATCAAAAACCCGTGTTAAAACTTTAACTTTCGACACTATCTTGGCAAATTCCAGATTCTTTGACAACGACATGAATAAAGTGCCCAAAACTGCATTAACAGTTGGTGTTGATACAGTAATGCAGGCCGAGGAAGTTGTCATTATAATCAACGGATACAAAAAAGCCAGAGCACTGCAAAAAGTAGTGGAAGAAGGTGTGAACCACATGTGGACAGTTTCCGTCCTGCAGCTTCACCCCAAAGGAATGATCGTTTGCGATAAAGACGCTACCATGGAACTTAAAGTTGGGACAGCCAAGTACTTTGCCGATATTGAAAAGGAAACTCTGAAGAACCTCCCTCAATTGTAATGTCATGTACAGGAATTTAACCAGCCCTGAGATCAACATCCTTGAAAAACAGGGGAATGAAGCTGAAGACTGGCGAAATGTACAGGTGAAAGACGGGTTTAATGCCTATGCAGTAAAAAATACTCAATTCGATGGAGAAGTAAAACTTGGTGTATTTACTAAAAAACTTGAAGTTGAAGGCGATATAGTAAAAAAATCAGGGATATTCAACAGTTTTATATCCAATTGTATTATTGGTGATAATACCAGGATTTCAAAAGTAAATATCCTTTCAAATTATATTATTGGAAATAATACGGTAATAGAAAATGCAGGATCAGTTTTTGTAGACAAGGAATCCACATTTGGTAACGGGGCAGAAATTGATGTGCTTAATGAAGGAGGGGGAAGGGAACTTCCTATATTTGACCAGCTTTCATCTCAAATTGCCAGTATTTTAGTACTTCATCGGCACGATACTGAGCTTATAAAAAAGCTAAAGGAAATCATCAGCAATTATACAAGACAAAAAAAATCGGACCAGGGATACATTGGGTCAAACGTAAAAATTATCGATACAACTTTTATTAAAAATGTTTTTGTCGATGACTTTACAGTTATTACCGGAGCTTTAAATTTAAACGAGGGGACGATCCGCAGTGCTGAAGAATCTCCTGCTGTTATCGGGGGAGGCGTTATAGCCAAAGAGTTTATTGTACTTTCGGGTTCAGTGATCGACAGTGGAGCAATTATTACATCGTCATTTATCGGCCAGGGGGTTCAGATCGGGAAACAGTATTCTGCTGTCGGTTCAGCCTTTTTTGCCAACAGCGAAGCTTTCCATGGTGAAGCATGCAGCTTGTTTGCAGGCCCATATACGGTGACCCACCATAAATCGTCGCTCCTTATTGCCGGAATGTTTTCTTTTTACAATGCTGGTAGCGGTTCAAACCAAAGTAACCACATGTATAAACTTGGCCCCAATCATCAGGGTATAGTTGAAAGAGGTTCCAAAACAGGTTCATTATCATACATGTTGTGGCCATGCAAGGTAGGCCCTTTTTCAGTTGTAATGGGGAAACATCCGGGAAACTTCGATGCTTCTGAATTTCCCTTTTCATATTTAAATGTTGTTGATGGTAAAAGTGTACTAACTCCGGCAATGAACCTTTTTACGGTGGGAACCAGGCGCGACAGTGTTAAATGGCCAAAAAGGGACAGGAGGAAAGATCCGGTAAAATATGACCTGATACATTTCGATTTCCTGAATCCTTTTATTATTGAAAGAGTTGTTAATGCCAGCAACCTTCTTAATAATCTCCTGGAAAAAACTCCCCGTGAAAGGGAATATATTTCCTATAAGGGAATCCATATTTTAAGGTTAATGCTCCGGACCACAAGGAAATATTATGAAATGTTCATTAAATTATATATTGCCGAAGAAATTAAAAAACGCATCGGAGATATAACCAGCTACAGTTCTTTCGATAAAATACTGGCTAAACTGAATCCTGATGTCGAATGTGCAGAAGGCCCATGGATTGATGTCGGTGGCATGTATGCCCCGGACCAGATTCTTCAGGAAATGTTGGATGATATAAAAACAGGAAACTTAACCACTGTAGATATGCTGCATAAACGGTTCAATGAAATCTTTAGCAATTATAAGAATTTCTCATGGAACTGGTGTGCTCAGCTGATAGAACAAAGATTAAATATATCTGTTAACAGTTTAGGTCCTGAAAATCTGATTGAAATTATTAATGAAGGGCTTGTCAATAAAATTAAACTCAATAACATGATTTTAAAAGATGCTGAAAAGGAATTTGACCCAAATTCGAAAACCGGTTTTGGCTATCTGAATGACAATAATATTAAAGATGCTGATTTTGAAAGCGTAAGGGGAACTTATGAGAAAAACAGTTTTGTAAATGAAATACTGGCTGAATCAGAATTAAAAAAAGCCGAAGTTTCAGTTTTTACAGAACACTTAAAGCTGTTCTCCTGATTCCTGAATTTAAAAAGCATTTATTTAAAATATTATTTTAAAAAAGCCGCCTGTTCATTGCAGGCGGCATTTAAGTAATTTCGAATTGATTGTGCCCTCAGGCATTTTACTAAAATACTGTTTCTTTTATACGTAAACAAATTATTTCAATCTG
Source organism: Prolixibacteraceae bacterium (assembly GCA_016930735.1). Taxonomy (GTDB): domain Bacteria; phylum Bacteroidota; class Bacteroidia; order Bacteroidales; family Prolixibacteraceae; genus JABMQB01. The sequence continues at coordinate 2,722 of JAFGGF010000270.1, read as the reverse complement.
ACTTTTGACTTCTGTTTTGATTTTCAAAATTGAGCATAAAAAGAATGTATATTAGGTTTTTAAACAAAATTAACAGATTATTTTATATATCTCCAATTTTATACTATGAATTCGAATTTTAAATGAATTTATTCATTTCTTTAATAAGAGACTCAATTCTCCTGTTATTCAAAGGAAGGTTTTTTTATTTCTTTAAAAACATTTTCATAACTGCAGCTGGGGCAGAGATAAACTTCGCATCCTGTACACGCAAAACAGTTGCTGCATACTTTTACAACATCGTCATGTGAAAATTCGATATTGCATTTCTGACAGGTATAAAAACGTGGTTTCTTTTTTATCATCTGAAAAACCTGATTATACGGGTTACACCAAAAATAATTACCAAAGTAAAAATAATAGTAGCCCCCGACGGGATATCAGCAAAATAGGAAATAAACAGGCCCGAAATCGTGCCAAAAAAAGCAATGATCGTGGAAAGAAGGATAAGTACCTTAAAATTCTTTGTAAACAGGTTAGCTGTTGCCTGTGGTAAAGTCAGCAACGAAAGGATCAGGATAATCCCTACAACACGAATGTTAAAAACCACGGTAAGAGCAATTATTACAATTAGTAAATAATTAAACAACGAAACTGGGATTTGAGCTGCACGGGCAAATTCTTCATCAAAGGCAATATAAAGAATTGTTTTATAAAAAAGCCCGAAAAATGCTACTACAACAACATCGAGCACAGTCATCATCCATATTTCACTTGAAGAAACTGTTAGAATATTGCCAAATAAATAACTCATAAGATTGGGCGTATAGCCGGGAGTTATAAAAGTAAATATAACACCAAGCGCCATGCCCAGCGACCACCAGATGGCAATAGAAGAATCTTCCCTCACATCTCCCCTCTGAGTAAAAAACTGTATGCCTAAAGCCGCAATGACAGCAAATACCACTGCTCCGAATAAAGGATTTAGTCCCAGGAAAAATGCAATGCCAATTCCGCCGAATGATGAATGAGTTATCCCGCCACTAATAAAAACAATTCGTCTCGACACAATATAGGTTCCTACGATACCGCAGGAAATACTGGCTAAAAGAGCTGACAAAAAAGCCTTCTGAAAAAAATCGTATGTGAAAAGTTCAAAAAATTCCTGCATGTTAATCGTGATATTTTAATACAGTATGTGGTACTTCCCCATGAGTGATTATCTGGATCGGGCAATTATAAGCTTTAAGTTGTTCCGTCGAAATTTTATTGGACCGGTGGTAATGAAACTCCCGGTTAATACAGGCAATTGTTTTTACATAAGTAGAAATTGTGCCTAAATCATGCGAAACCAGGATAATAGCAACTCTTTCATTTAAAATTTTCAGTTTCTCATAAAGCTCTCCTTCAAACCGGTTGTCGACAAAAGTATCGGGTTCATCAAGAATTAGTACTTCAGGTTCACTGATCAGGGCACGGCAAAGAAAAACACGTTGCATCTGGCCGCCAGACAGTTCCCCAATGGCTTTATTCTGAATATCGGCAACTCCCATTTCATTAAGTAATTGCAGGGCTTTTTCTTTTTCCTCATTCCTCCCATGAAAAAGGTTTCGTTTCATTACTGCCCCCGAGCGAACTACATCGATAACAGTAATCGGAAATTTTTTATCGATGTGTTTAACCTGAGGCAGGTATCCAAAAGGTTTATGCGTTGAATATATTTTCCCCGGATATGAAACAGAACCTTTAACCGGTTTTAATAAACCAAGAATCCCTTTTAGCAAAGTAGTTTTACCTCCTCCGTTTGGACCAATAATCCCGATAAAGTCTTTTTCAAAAACCTGAAGATTTACATTTTCGAGCACCACAACCTTATCGTAGGCAAAAGAAGCATTTATTATTTCAATAACCGGTTTCATTTAAAACTCTCTATTACATCATCAGCCATTTCAAGCAGATTCTCTGACCAATCAGGGCTTAAAGGTGAAACCTGGACAATTTTCCCTCCTATTTCTTCAGCAAATATTCTGGCATGCTCCCGGTCAAACTCACTCTGAATAAAGATGATCCGGATATTTTCCTTATTAGCCAGGTCAACAACTTCCTTAATATGTTGCGGGGTAGGTTCTTTACCTCCTGATTCAAGTGAAACCTGATTCAAACCATAATCTCTGGCAAAATAAGTTAATGAAGGATGAAAAACTATAACTGTCCTGCCTTCATATCCCCGAAATTTATTTTTCAGTTCCACGTTCAATTTATCAATCTCAACAGTAAAATTGTTATATCCATCCATATACTTTGAAGCCCCTTCAGGATGAATTTCAGAAAGGATATCACGAATTTTTTTAGCCATCTTTTTTACCAGGGCAGGCGACAGCCAAATATGAGGGTCAACGCCGTGAAAATGAACATGGTCGCCATGAACTTCTTCTTCTCCGGCAGCTAAATCGAGCCCTTCCGAAAGGTCAAATACTTTCATATTTTTATTGGCTCCTGTAATCTTTTCATTCCACGAATGTTCAAATCCGATATAGCCAATCCTGAACCACGCAACAGAATTTGCAATATCTTTTAACTGCGAAGGCAACAAAGTATAAGCTGCCGGGCTGGCTCCGGGAGGAATTAAAACATTAATATCAAAATCATCTCCTGCAATTTTTTCAATAAAAGTCTTTTGAGGCAATATACTTACAGTTATTACCGGCTTTTGAACAACAGGCTCAGCCTTTTTTCGTGAATT
>JAFGGF010000269.1 GCA_016930735.1 Prolixibacteraceae bacterium | reverse complement strand
AGGAAACACCAGGACAATACTTTTATCAGGATTGATGCTACGTATGCAAACTGCAATTTTAATTTTGACAACTGGATAAAATAGAAATTCAAATTATAAATAACTATTAATAATCAGATAATTAACCGGATGAAATACAAGAACGATGTTGAGGCGCTTGACGCATTAAAGGGGAAATACGAGGAATTAAAATCTGAAATTAAAAAATCGATATATGGACAGGATGAAATTATAACACAAGTACTTACGTCATTGTTTAGTAGGGGGCATTGTTTGCTCATTGGTGTTCCCGGACTTGCAAAAACATTGCTGGTAACAACCATTTCAAAAGTGCTTGGTTTAAAATATAACCGGATTCAGTTTACTCCCGACCTGATGCCATCAGATATTATCGGGACGGAAATTTTGGATAAAGAAAGGCAGTTCAGGTTTGTAAAAGGCCCTTTATTTGCCAATATTATCCTTGCCGACGAAATTAACCGTACACCTCCGAAAACTCAGTCGGCACTTTTGGAAGCGATGCAGGAAAGGGCTGTTACAGCAGCAGGCCAGCACTTTGAACTGGATAAACCGTTTTTTGTTTTAGCCACTCAAAACCCGATTGAACAGGAAGGTACCTACCCGCTGCCCGAAGCCCAGTTAGACCGTTTTATGTTTTCTATCTGGCTTGATTATCCGAAATTTGAAGACGAATTAACCATTGTGAAAAATACAACTTCAACAATGGAGGTTGAACATCAGACAGTTATTAGTGGTGAAGAGATCAAATTTTTTCAGGAGTTGATCCGCCGTATACCGGTGAACGACAATGTAATGCAATATGCAGTTAAACTGGCTGCCAAAACCCGTCCGGGAACCGAACATGCACCTGAGATTTCAAACGATTACCTGAAGTGGGGGGCAGGACCCAGGGCATCACAGTACCTGATTTTAGGTGCCAAAACCAATGCTGCATTAAAAGGAAAATATTCACCCGATATTGATGATGTGAAAGCTGTGGCATATTCCATTCTGAGGCACAGGATCATTAAAAATTATAAAGCTGAAGCTGAAAATATCCATATTGACGAGATAATCGCAAAGTTGATGTAAATAAACTAGCATATTAAAAACCATAAATTTTTGGATTACGGGAAAAAGGCAATATTATTTTTTTTGGTTTTGTCCTCACTATATTCATATAGCCAGGAGAAAAAACGGATTGATATTGTTGATGCCGAAGAAGGAGTATATAATGAGAAAATTATAGCCAATGCCCAGCGTCTTATCGGCGATGTAATTTTAAAACATAATGATGCGCTTATGTATTGCGATAGTGCCTATTTCTATACCAATACAAACGAGGTGGATGCCTTCGGTAATGTACATATTAACCAGGGTGATTCAATTCATTTATATGCTCACCAGGTAAATTATAACGGCAACAGGAGCCTTGCGCGATCATTCGGGAATGTCAGGCTGCAAACAGATAAGGCAACACTTTACTCGGACACACTGGATTACAACCTGAAAACCAAAGTTGGCTATTATGATGATAATGGAAAGATTGTCGACAGTACCAATGTTTTAACAAGTGTTATCGGCCGTTTTTTTGTTGATCAGGATATGGCTTATTTCTATAAGGATGTTAAAGGTGAAGGCGAAGATTATGAGTTGTACAGCGACACAATGGCTTATAATGTTGAAACCGGCAGGATTTTTATTGAAAGCCCGACAACAATCCGTGACAGTTCAAATATTTTGTATGCAAAAGACGGTTGGTATGATTCGCAAACCGGCCATGCCTTTTTAACAAAAGATCCCGTGGTTTTTAACGATAATCAACAATTAAAAGGAAACATCGTTGAATATTATAAGGAAACAGGGGAAGGCTATGCAACAGGTGATGTTGAAATTTATGACCTCAAAAACCGGATGGTTGTTTTTGGAGAAACAGCTAATTACAATGATATTTCAAAAACTGCAGTGGTTACCGATTCGGCAATACTGATCCTGTATTCAGAAGGAGATTCTTTATACCTGCATGCCGATACGCTAAGAATGGTCCCGGATACAGTTGACAACGAAAAAATTGTAAAGGCATACTGGGGTGTAAGGTTTTGGAGAGTTGATATTCAGGGGCTTTGTGATTCACTTTGTTATTTTTCAAAAGACTCAGTTGTACAATTGTACACAGATCCGATTTTGTGGTCGGAAGAACGGCAGTTGCTGGCCGATTATATTGAGATGAAATCGAATGCAGAAAAAGCTGATGAAGTCAGGCTTATTAATAATGCATTTATTATAAGCAAACATGATTCGATCATGTATGATCAGATCAAGGGGAAAAATATGATCGGGTATATCAGAGATAATGAACTGTTCAAAATTGATGTCGACGGGAACGGGCAAACCTTGTATTATGCGCGAGAGGAAAGCAAAGAAGATGAGACAGCACCCGAAGAAATTGATAATGAGGAATTAACTGAAGAAGGTGAAGTAAAAGTTGAGGGATCAAAACCGGAAGAACTGATTGGATTAAACCGTGCTGAAAGCAGTAAAATTTCGATCAGGTTTAAAGATGGTAAAATCAATAAGATTGCACTGATATCAAATCCGGAAGGAACCTTGAAGCCTATTCCCCAGATAGTTGAGCCTGACCGGAAATTGTCAGGATTTATCTGGAAAGAAGAATTGCGGCCAGTCTCAAAAGACGATATCTTCAGGAGAGAAAAATAAAAAAGCCCTGGTATTCACCAGAGCTTTCCAATTTATACTGTTTATTTTTAGTATTCATCTTCATTAAAGAAGAAATCATCTTTGCTCGGATAATCGGGCCAGATGTCTTCAATACTCTCATAAACTTCACCTTCGTCTTCAATTTCCTGAAGATTTTCGATGACTTCCAGCGGGGCACCTGAACGAATCCCATAGTCAATCAATTCGTCTTTAGTTGCCGGCCAGGGGGCATCTTCTAATTTTGATGCTAACTCTAATGTCCAATACATAGTCAGAAATATATCGAAGTTAAACGCTCTAAAATTTTCGCGAATATGAAAAAAATATTCTAATAAACAAGATTTTTTCAGGAATTTATTTGGAAATCCAAAAAGTTTCTTTTTCGTTGTTGTCGTGAGTTATTTTTCTTGCCAGTACAAAAAGAAAATCCGATAGGCGGTTAATGAATTTTAAACTGTTGTCAGGCAGGTCAATAGCCTCTTTTATTTGAATAATCCTACGTTCAGCCCTCCGGCATACAGTCCTGGCAATGTGGCAGTGCGCTGCCAGTTGATTTCCCCCGGGAAGTATAAAGTTTTTTAATTCAGGCAGGTCTTTTTCAAAAAGGTCAATCGCTTTTTCCAGTTTTAATGTATCTTCTTCAGAACATCCCATGTCAACAGTAATTTGTTTTCCTTTATTATCGGATGCAAGGATTGCACTGAGTGAAAACATGTTTTCCTGAATCATAATAAGGAGCTGAATAACATAATCTTCCAGGTCAAATGAACGGATCAATCCTATGTAAGAATTTAATTCATCAAGTGTTCCGTAGGCTTCAAGCCTGATATCATCCTTTTTTATCCTTGAGCCTCCAAAAAGTCCTGTAGTTCCGTCATCGCCGGTTTTGGTGTATATTTTAAACTGATCACCCATAAATTAGTAAATCGGGTTTGGATTGATTTTATCACTTTCAACCTCTCCGTCTTTTAACCGGATGATCCGGTGGGCATGTCTTGCAATATCCTCTTCGTGTGTAACCATTAACAGGGTATTTCCTTTTTTATGAATATCGGCAAATAGTTTCATAATTTCTTCCGAAATTACCGAATCGAGGTTACCAGTAGGTTCGTCTGCCAGGAGGATAGACGGTTTGTTTACAAGTGCACGGGCGATGGCAACACGCTGACGCTGCCCACCTGAAAGTTCATTAGGGCGGTGAGTCATCCTGTCTTCGAGCCCAACATCTGCCAGCGTTGCTTCTGCCTGTTTTATCCTTTCATGTTTCCTTATCCCTGCATAAACCAAAGGTAAAGTAACGTTGTCAAGGGCTGTGCTTCGGGGTAACAGGTTGAATGTCTGGAAAATAAAACCAATTTCATTGTTCCTGATATCAGCCAGGTCATCATCCGATAAACGACTTACATCCTTTCCGTTAAGGACATAAGTGCCGCTGGTAGGAGTATCGAGGCACCCAATAATATTCATTAAAGTGGATTTGCCGGAACCTGATGCGCCCATGATTGCCACATACTCACCTTTATGAATGTCGATTGAAACGGAGCGTAATGCACGGACAATCTGTGTACCGACTTTATAGTTTTTTACGATTGATTCCAAATGTATAATACTTTCCATGGAAATTTATTTTAATATTCTTATAAGTAAACAAAACTAATGTTTTATTACATAATTCTGTTTTTCAAAATTCCTGTTAAATATAGCTATTCCAAGTTGATTTAACTCGATCGTTATCTGAACCTCATTTATTGTTTTTATCAGCCTGAAGTCTTCCCTTGTTACTTTATCATTCAGATTATTCCAAAGCCAAACCTCATGGACTTCAGGAAAAATATCAGGAATAAAGCATTTTCTATCATTAATAATTACTAATCTTGAATATTTTTCTTCCGAAGGCTTTTGTTTTTCTGAAGTAATTTTATCACCTACAGAAATATTTAAATCTGATTTTGCCAGTATGCAAACTTTTTCTGTTATTTTATCGGTGAATCCAACAATCAGCACATCATCGAATTGAAAATGATTGACTAACCTGAACAACATTTGTAAATTAAGTTGTTCATTTTTTTCTTTTGCCATTAAATTTATTTCAGAAAATGCATAAAACGGATAGGGGGCAAATAACACGTTGGCTATTAGCCTGTATATAAAGGGCGAATGAATATTCCTTCCGGTTTTATCGCTTTTAATTATTTTCATACAATTGGCTGGAGTAATAACTTTTAATATTAATTATAAATTTATGCTTTTGACGAATTAAAACGAATTGAGGATGTGTTTAATTT
>JAFGGF010000268.1 GCA_016930735.1 Prolixibacteraceae bacterium | reverse complement strand
TAACACAAGTGCCCAACGCAAAAAAAAGGACGCAGAAACCACTGAAAAAGGTTTTGAACTGAACGATCAGATGGTGAATATGTTCAGTTTCCGGAGCATTGGCCCGTCATCGTATTCAGGCCGTATTGCCGACCTGGCTGTAAACCCGGAAAATCCTTCGGAATATTATGTGGGTGTGGCCTGCGGCGGATTGTGGAAAACTGTCAACCACGGAACCACCTTTAAACCCATATTTGACGACCAGGCTGTGTTTTCAATCGGTTGCCTGGCAATGGACCCCAACAACCCGAATGTGCTTTGGGTAGGTACGGGTGAAAACAACTCACAGCGTAACCTCGCTTACGGCGATGGTGTTTATAAAACCACCGACGGTGGTAAGTCATTCACCAACATGGGATTAAAAACCAGTTCGCAGATTGGTAAAATAATGATCGACCCGCGAAACAGCAACGTGGTTTATGTGGCTTCACAGGGTCAGGCATGGGGTCCCGGTGGCGAGCGTGGTTTATACAAAACCACCGACGGCGGTAAAACCTGGGAACGCATTCTTGAAGTGGGTGAATACACAGGTGCCTCCGATATGGAAATGGACCCGCGAAATCCTGATATATTGTATGTATCATTTCATCAGCGCGAACGCCGGGTATGGTCAAAAATTGACGGTGGCCCGGAATCGGCAATTTACAAATCGGTGGATGCCGGTGCAACCTGGACAAAATTAAAAAAAGGGTTGCCCGGAGGTGATGTGGGCCGCATAGGGCTGGCACTTTCGCCGGTAAATCCCGATATTCTTTATGCCGTAATCGAATTGCCCGACAGCAAAGGCGGGGTTTACCGCTCGAATGATATGGGTGAAAGCTGGGAAAAACGCAGCGACAAAGTTTCGTCAAGCCCGCAGTATTACAACGAATTGTATGCCGATCCGAAAAATCAGGACCGTATTATTCTGATGGATACTTATGCTTCCCTGTCGGATGACGGAGGGAAAACCTGGACAAACATTGAAGGCAGCAATAAACATGTTGATAACCATGCCCTGTGGATCAACCCCGATGATACCAATCATTACCTGATGGGCTGCGACGGTGGTTTGTACGAAAGCTACGACAGGGCAGAAACATGGCAGTTTAAATGTAACCTTCCGATTACCCAGTATTACCATGTTCGTGTAGATAATGATAAACCGTTTTACAATGTTTACGGTGGGACTCAGGACAATGGCTCATGGTTTGGCCCTTCGCAGACCAACCGCCGGTACATAGTAAATTCCGACTGGACCTACACCATTGGCGGCGACGGATTCCTTTCAATTCCCGACCCGAATAATCCCGATATTTCCTATTGCGAATCGCAGTATTGTGGTTTTTGCCGTTACGATAGGACTACCGGGAACAGCATAGATATTCAGCCTCAACCAACAGATGATGAAGAAATTACATGGAACTGGAATACTCCGTACCTGATCAGCACGTTTGATTCAAAAACTTTGTATGTGGGTGGCAACTATGTATTTAAAAGTACCGACATGGGCGGAACCTGGAAAAAAGTCAGCCCCGACCTGACCCGCCAGATCGACCAGAATACACTTCCGATGATGGGAAAAATGTGGCCGCCGGAAGCTGTTGCAAAAAATATGTCAACCTCGGTTTTCGGAAATATTTTTGCTTTGGCTGAATCACCGCTGAAACAGGGCATGCTGTACGTTGGAACCGACGACGGACTGATCTGGAGGACAGAAGATGACGGTGCAAACTGGACCAAATATGAAACATTTCCGGGAGTTCCGAATATGACTTTTGTTAATTTTATCACTCCTTCGATGTTTGATGTGAATACAGTTTATGCCTGTTTCGACGGAAGAAAAAACAGCAGCGATTTTACTCCTTACCTGATTAAAAGTACCGACAAAGGGGAAACCTGGACATCGATCGCCTCGAACCTGCCATCTGGAACGGTTTATTGTATTCAGGAAGACCATGTAAATCCAAACATCCTGTTTATCGGGACCGAATGGGGAGTGTGGACTACCATTGACGGAGGTAAAAAATGGGTGCAGATTAAAAAAGGCATTCCAACAATCCAGGTTAAGGACCTTACTATCCAGCGTGAACAGAACGACCTGGTGGTTGCCACCTTCGGACGTGGGTTCTATGTGCTTGATAATTATACTCCTCTGCGCGAAATGGCTGAGGAAATTACCAAAAAGGATGCTTATATTTTCAATATCGAAGATGCTTTACTGTATTTCCCTGCCAGCAACCTGAGCTATCAGGGTGATGTTTATTTCAGGGCTGAAAATCCCGATCCGGCAGCGCGTTTTGATTATTATATCAAAGACGGTTATGAAACCCTGAAACAAAAACGCGAAAAGGCAATGAAAAAAATGGTTGACGGTGAGGCTGAATTTGTTTATCCAACTGAAGAGGAACTGCTTGCAGAAGAGCAGGAACCAAAAGCTCAGCTGATCTTTACCGTTTACGATGCCAAAGGAAATATCATGCGGAAACTGACTTCTCCGTTAAAGAAAGGATATGGCAGCACCACATGGGACCTGAGTTATTTAACACGCCGTGGGACCAGTGTTCCTCCGGGAGAATACAGCGTTGCCATCGATAAAAATATTGGAGGAGAGTTTACCCGACTGGCTGAACCAAAAGTTTTTAAAGTAGTTGCCCTGCCCAGTGCTTTGGGTACTCCAAATTATCAGGCTAACTTCGATTTTCTGGTTGAGGCTAATAAACTGAATACAGAAGTAAGTTCAGCCCGCGGTAAACTGACCGAAATAAATACACGTGTCGGTAACATAAAATCAGCACTTGAAAATATGCCGGTGGAAGCTGATCTGCTGGTTGGAAAAATTGAAACGTTGCAGAAAGAAATCGATGCAGTTACCAAAATCATTTCGGGTGGGTTTAATGCCAAGAACACAGTTTCCAGCCGGTTGCGTTCTGCCATGTACACCACTTCATCGGCTCAGGTTGACATTACCGGTACTCAGAAAGAACAGTACAACCTGGCAAAAGAAGCCTTTGCAGAAGCAGCTCCAAAACTGGATAATCTGTTTACAGTTGAACTTCCTGCACTCGAAAGGGAATTTGTTGAAGCAGGTGGTGTTTTGCATCAGAGTGCTCCGCCACAACGCAGGTTTTTTGAAGAGTAGGATAGCTTAAAGCTTCAGGAAAGATATATTTTCCCCCTTCTGAGTTTTCAGGAGGGGGATAGTTTTTGTTGAAAGCCTCCTTAAAAAAGTATTCTACCCATCCTCTTATCCTTCCCTGTAGGCATGGAAGGACGATTAATCTGTGAACTTTAAACAACCCAATCCTCTTATATTATGCTTAAAGTTCTCTAGGTTGGAAGCTTATCGTCTCTCCATTCAAGAAGGGAGAGACAGGAGAGAGGGTAAATACACCAGAAAACAATATACACTTTCATTCCTGTTGGTAAATCCCGGAAATTATGATTGTCGTATTTTATAAAACTGCCAACTGAACACTGCAACTGCCAACTGTTTTAAATTATTTCTGCCAAAAAACTTCCGATTCCTTTTCCAACAGAATAAACCATTTCAACTATTTCTCCATAAACTAATAGACCCACTAGAATAAAATCTATTATAAAGAGTACTTTTAAAGTGATTGTTTCATTTTCGGTTTGGATTAACTTTTTCATTTTTCTTTTATTTTGGATAAACTTTGGTTTACAAGTTACAAATTCTTAACAAAAAATGAATTTTTTTTATCCACTCAGTCTCTCCTTAATTGCAGATACCTTTTATACATATCTTTTATAAGTTAGTTTATCTAACAATGGTTTGCATTTTCGTCCGGAAGAGCCAAAATATTTTAAACAACATTCATCGCCGGACGAGTTTATGCTTATCGTACTTACCCGGCACTAAAGTACCGGGCTATTGATATATGACACTTATAGTGTCAAATTGAAATTCTTCGAAGCATCCCGAAATAAATCGGGAAATGAAGAATCCCTGCCTGACCAAAAGGTAGGCGATTCCGTTATGGACTTTTTTATTGTGTTTGTTCACTTACCCCGAAGCAGAGTTACCGGGAATGTGCTCACCGGAATTTAATACCCTGTAAGGGTATGATAACAATAGCCCCGGATAAACGATCCGCCGGCTGGCGGAGAGAGCCATCCGGGGTTGAAGATTTGACAGGTATCAAGGCGCATCAGCCGGAATATCAGAAAAGAACCAATGTTGTATGCGCCGCAAATTTTAAAAATTTAAATATTTATGTAAAAGGAGTAGTTAAATGTTGGAAGGGAAAAACAATTTTTTAATTTATATTCAAAATTATTCAGGGAGAGCAGGGTGTAATTATAATTTTAGAAATATCTTTATTTTTATACAACTTCAATTAAAAACCTTAAACTATGAAAACTCGTATTTTTCTTTTTGTAACTCTTTTTATTTTAGGCAGTTATTTGCTTTCTGCTCAAACAGGTTCGAGCCCGGTAACTTTCGATTTTTTGGGGAGGATGGAACATTACAAGGTTCCTGGAATGAGCATTGCAGTTGTAAAAGACGGGAAAATTGTCTGGACCGAAGGTTTTGGAATTGCAAATACCGAAACCGGAAGTAAAGTAGATACAAACACCCTTTTTCAGGCTGGTTCAATAAGTAAGCCTCTTGCTGCTCTGGCAGCTTTAAAACTGGTTGAAGAGGGAAAAGTAAATTTGGATGAAGATGTAAACACTTATCTGAAAACCTGGAAACTCCCGGATAATAAATATACCAGCGAGCAAAAAGTTACTTTACGTTTGCTGTTAACTCATTCGGCAGGAATTACTGTCCACGGTTTTCCCGGATACCGGCAGGATGAAAAATTTCCGACTATAAATGAAGTGTTGGATGGCAAGGGAAATACCGATAAAATCAGGGTAAATAAAATCCCGGGTACCGAATGGAGATATTCGGGAGGAGGATATACCATTATGGAAAAACTGGTGGAAGATGTTTCAGGGATGCCTTTGGAGGAGTACATGGCAAAATTCATTTTAAAACCAATGGGAATGAATAACAGCACATATGAACAGCCCCTGCCTCAGGATTTGTACTCTCAGGCAAGTGCTGCCTACGATCAGAAGGGCGAATTAATAAAGGGCTGGTGGCATAATTACCCCGAGCAGGCAGCAGCAGGTTTATGGACCACTCCAACCGACCTGGCTAAATACTGCATTGAAATTCAGGAAATACTTGCCGGCAAAAAAAAAGGTGTTCTTAAAAAAGAGATGGTTGAGGATATGCTGACCAAGCATCTGAATAACTGGGGGCTCGGAGTTTCTCTTACTGGCGATGGTGAATCGCTGATATTCCAGCATGGCGGTAAAAATGCAGGTTTTACCAACAGTTTTAAAGCGTAT
>JAFGGF010000042.1 GCA_016930735.1 Prolixibacteraceae bacterium | reverse complement strand
ACTTCCTTATTCGACAATCCCATTATCAGGATAGCCAGTAAAGGAAGTATCAGCAGTTGTTTAACAACCGCAAATTTGTTTTCTGTTTTCTTTTTCATCATGATTATCCGGTTTTTAAGTTGAGAGCCATTCAGGGCTGTGAGGAAGGGCGCAACGCCTTTTTTGTCGGCCATCGAAACCATAGCCAACTGGTAGGTTTCACGGTCGTTTTGTTGCGTAATAAAATCGTCGGTTAAAAATTCAAGGTTATTCTTTACTGCATCTTTTAACAACCAGGCAAAAGGGTTAAACCATTCTAAAAGGAAAAGGATTTCGGCAATCAGGATGTCAAAAGTGTGTTTTTCTTTTACATGCAGTTTTTCATGATCAATGATCATTTTAATGTTTGGATGAGAAAGGTTTTTCTCTGAAACAATGACTTTGTTAAAAAACGAAAAGGGGTGGACATCCTCTTTTGTGATACAAATATTCGGGCCCATTTCTTTTTTTCCATAGCTTTTTCTGACAATGTTCAGGGCTTTAAAATTCCCGATCAGGAAATGGATAAAAAATCCGGCTACACCCAGCAGCAGAATTGCAAATGAATAATGGTACCAGTAATAGGTTGTTTTAACCGGTTCTTCTGCAAATGAATAAGGAATGGAATCGAAATAATTATATGAAAATTCCGGTAGAATTGGCGCAGCTTCAATTTTCTGAATAATTGTAAAAGTGATCAATGGTATGAGGTAGCTTATCGCCATGGAAGCCAGCAGGTAAATCCGGTTAAACACAAAGTGTTTTTGTTTCTGAAAGAGCATCAGAAAAACAAGGAAAAATGCACACATGGCCAGTGCAACCTTGCCGAGGTATATTAAAAAGGCTTCCATTATTTATCTTCTTTAATCAATTTGATCAATTCTTCGAGCTCATCTGGAGATAATCCTTTTTCTTTTACAAAAAATGCAACAGCACTTTTATACGAATTGTCGAAATAATCGCTGACGACCTGTTTCATAAAGCTGCTCCGGTATTCTTCTTTTGTCATTAAAGGGAAATACTGATAGGTATTTCCATACTGATTATAGCCAACTATCCCTTTGTCCTGAAGAAGGCGAACAAGCGAAGAAACGGTGTTGTAATGCGGCTTCGGGTCGTCGTATTCTTCAATAATATCTTTTACGAAAGCTTTTTCCAGTTTCCAGAGGATCTTCATTACTTCCTCTTCTTTGCGTGTTAGTTTTTTCATTGTATTTTATATTAATTGGTGTCATTCTGAGCTTGTCGAAAAATGTTTTTTTATACAACTACATGGTTCGACAGGCTCACTATGACATTCACTAAAATTAATTAATAACAAATATACAACTGATTTTTCAGTTTTGCAACTGATTTTTCAGTTTTGCAACTGTTTTTTCAGTTAATAGTTGTTAAAATAAAAAAAAGCTGCCCCTCCGGACAGCTTAAGTTACATTTTGCTTTCTTAAAAATATATAAAGCAGGCTAAAATCCTCCTCCGATATCCATATCACCACCTCCGTTATCACCGTTTCCTCTTTCACGGTCGTTCGATTTAAAGTTGTTTAATTTGTAACTCAACGTTAGCCTGACAACACGTGGTTCGCGTTTCCACTGAAAATAACTTCTGAAATTATCACCGTATGATTCATTTTGGAATTTGCCGGTTCCGAAAATATCCTGAACACTTAAAGTTGCTGTGAGCTTCCGATCAAATAAATCGTGGCGATAAGAAAAATTTGTAAACATAAATCCTTTTGATTCTCCCTGCGCTGAAGCAGATGGGCCACGGTAAAATCCCTGGATCTGAGCCCTTGAGTTTTTTGAAAATTTGATTGTTGTATTCATCCTGCTGTTCCAGTTTGTACTTTCCCTGTCGATTGATACACCGTTTAGCTCACCGGTAATTTTGTAGTTGAACATGGTTACACTTGCATTCACTGTTAACCATTTTGTAAGGTCTGCATTGGTCATAAGTTCAACTCCTGTCGAAAAATCCTTGTCAAAATTGTCAACCATCTGGTAATAAATTCCACCTTCGCCAACCGATTGAATCCTGTCAATTTTATTATTGGTAATTCGTCGAAAGGCTTCAAGGGAAATATATGAACCGCCTTCACCAAAACGTTTCATAAAACTCAAATCCCAGGAATTGGTATATTCCGGTTTCAGGTCGGGGTTTCCAATGCGGATTGAATAGCGGTTCCAGTAACCCGGGTTCGGATCAAGGTCACGCCCTCGGGGACGGTTGATCCTTCGGCTGAAACTGGCCATCAGCTCGTTTTTTTGTCCTATTTTATGTGATAAATGAAGTGTTGGAAAAAGGTCGAAACGGTTTAATGAGTTGGCATCTGAAAGATTTGAATTGATGATCTCCCTGATTGTCAGTTCACCCCTTAATCCTGCCAGGTAATGCAATCCACCTAATTTATTACTGTAGGTTGAATATACTGCGTGGATATTTCGTTTAAAATCAGTGGAACTGG
This sequence comes from Prolixibacteraceae bacterium, assembly GCA_016930735.1. GTDB lineage: Bacteria > Bacteroidota > Bacteroidia > Bacteroidales > Prolixibacteraceae > JABMQB01. The sequence continues at coordinate 11,706 of JAFGGF010000042.1, read as the reverse complement.
TAAATACATCATTTACATACCAGCTATCTGAAGCCTGATCGTAATCTTCAAAATTTGTTTCCTGAAGTTCGTTTTCCAGTTCACTTTGGAATCCGGCCTCAAAACGTGAGTCATCATTTAAAGGCAAAGTATAATCAGCCTTTAACCTGAATTCAGACCGATTTTCATCCTGAATTGTTTTTACCCTGTCGAGGTAAGTGTCGGTCATATTGTAATTATTGTCGGCAAGAAACTCACCTTCTTCTTCATTATCGTTTCCTTTTCTGTTTGAGTAATAAGTCAGAATTTCCAGTTTATGCCCTTCGGAACTAAAATTATGGATGAAGTTTGCGTTTGCGTTGTAAAAATTATTATCACTTGCCGAAATCTCTTCGCTTACAGAATAAATATCATTGGATTGCGGCAATGTAAATTCATGCGTATTTCCACCTCCCGAACGATTGTTTTGAGAGTTTCCAAGACTACCTGAAACTGTTAGTGTTGTTTTATCTGACAAGAAGAAGTCAATTCCGGATTTTATATTGAATCCGCTCCGGGTAAAATCGCGGTTCCCTGTCTGGTTGAGGAAATTTGTTGTATCCCCAAGATAAGTTTCACGTTCCGATGTCATTTCTCCAAAACTGGTTTCATCCCTGTAATCACCTCCGATAAACCAGTTAATTTTTTCTGTCCGGTAATTCAGCGTAAAATCACCCCTGTATTTATCGGAAGTTCCTACAGAAGCATTTATAATTCCACTTAATCCGTTCATCGAATTTTTCTTCATTACCAGGTTGATGATCCCGGCTGTTCCGTCAGGTTCATATTTTGCTGATGGATTTGTGATGATCTCAATATTTTCCAAAGCAGCCGCCGGAATTTGCCGGAGAGCTTCACTTCCGCTTAAAACGCTTGGTCGTCCGTCAATTAATACAGTAAAATTTGCAGAGCCTCTCAGCGAAACATTTCCTTCAAGGTCAACCTCAACTGAGGGAGTATTTTCCAGTACATCAATGGCAGTTCCTCCGTCGGCATTGATATGCTGGCTCACGTTTACTACTTTTTTATCAAGTTTATATTCAACCGTTGCTTTATCGGCAACTACATCGATACTTCCCAGTAACAGGTCGGAAGAAGTCAGACTCAATTTTCCTGCATTGAATAGAGGATTTTCATCCAATAAATATATATTGTTTATGCTTGTTTTCTGATATCCAACAAAATTGGCTTCCAGATAATATTCCCCAAGTGCAATTCCATTGATTTCAAAGCTACCTTCAGGTCCTGAAATACCTCCTGTAATCAGGGCTGAATCTGATTTGCTGTAAACAGCAATATTTGCAAATTCCATTGGTTGCCGGGTGGAATTATCAATAATAGTACCTTTGATGATTCCGGGTTCATCGTCATTTAAATTGACATTCCCCAAAACAATATTTCCTGAGATTAGAAAAATAAATAAATGTAAAATGCTGAATTTCTGTTTCATAAAAATTTATTTATTGTTTTAATGGTTTTACTTTGTATTTAAGACAAAAAAGTCTTTTTTAGGTTTAACGCGTGTTTGTTAATACCTTGTTAAATTTTATTAAACAAGTTTTTCCGACTATAAAGCGAAGAATTGATGGAAATAAAAAAACCAGATTTTTATTTCTATCTTTATAAAGTTTTGGATTTTAAAAATCAGAAATGATAGGTGTGAATATATAATTAACCAAATTTATTAGCATGGAAAGAATTGATAAACCACAGGGACCACCTCCCAATTACCTTGTCTGGGCCATCCTTACTACTATTTTTTGTTGCCTTCCCTTTGGAATTGTATCCATTGTATTTGCTGCACAGGTAAATTCAAAATGGATTGCTGAAGATTATCAGGGCGCAATGAATGCCAGTAAAAATGCAAAGATATGGGCCTGGGTTTCATTCGGTGTAGCTATTGCAGGTTTTATCCTCTACATGGCATTGGTAGTGTTGGGTATTGCAGCGGGTTTTTGGGCTGATGCAATCGATTGGTAAGTTACCCGGATTTGCCAAATTAGGTCTGTTTTTAGTACTTCTGATTATTTCGGCAATATTCTTTTTCCTGAATCCTGAGGAGGAGGGAGTTTTTCCGGAATGTATATTTCATTCGGTTACAGGATATTATTGCCCCGGTTGTGGTTCACAAAGGGCTTTTCATAATTTACTTCACTTAAACTTTACCGGAGTAGTAAGTAATAATCTTCTTTTCCTGCCTGGTATGCTTGTTTTGATTTATGGAATTGCGCTACCTTTTATTAATCGCCGTTTTAATACGAATTATAAAAACATTCTTTATAACAAATGGACGCCCCTTTGGATATTTATAATTATAATTTTATTTGCGGTTTTAAGAAATCTCCCGTATTATCCGTTTTCTGTTTTGGCTCCAAATTAGTTCTTAAACTAATGTGGTTTTATTTCTTATGGTATAATTTTTGAATTTTCAAATCGATTTCTTTTATTAAAAATTTAAAGCCATGAAAAAATTATCTACCTGCTTTCTATTGATTTTTATAATAACTTCATGTAGTAGCCTGAATAAAGTTATCGTCAACGACGACACGTATAAAAATCAAAAAAACGTAAAGATGAGTCAGGCACTCTATGCAAAATCGGACGATCAAGCTGGAATAAGACTGACTTCATATGATTATATTTTTAATGTCAAATATTCTTACTTTATGGATTCAACCAATGAAGAATGGGTGAAGTTGGAATTAAAACTTACAACTCCGGTAAGGCCTGAAATTCTTGATACCATAATTTATTTTGTTTTTGGCGATTCAGATTTTAAACTGCATTCGGTGAAAACCTATGCCAACAATTACAATTTATCTTCAACGACAACTGAATCATCAACGAGCGAGGTCGTGAAAAAAGGTGAAAATAAAAATTCAGAAAACAAAGAAGTTACAACTTCGACCACAACTACAACTTCGAGTTCGCCTTACCAAACAATTCAACAAACTTTTTTAATACCTGAAAATTTATTTCCAAAATTTGCAACAGCCTATAAGCTAAAAATAAGGGCATATATTGGCGATGAAGGAGTAAATATTCGATATAAGAATAACGAACAAGAAGCGCTCAGGAAGTTTTTTAATAAAGTTATCGTATTAAAACAAGCTGCCGGCTAGTTTCCGGAATCCTGTTTTTTCCCTTCCGCTTCGAGAGTTGCAAGGTAAAAACTCAGGCTGGCAGTACCGTCCATGGTAGGTTCGTTGGAAGTATAATCGCCGGTATCATCGTGGTAAACAGCTTTACCTTTTTGAAAAGGCGCGTATGAGTCGTCGTGGGTGAGAGTAGTTCCAATTTGATTTTCAAAAATAGTTTTGTAAACAGGTCCATCGACAAGCCCTCCGAAAGTTGTTTCACCAAGCAGGACAGTTAATGAAGAATGAGGTTTCATTGGCGAGTCTTCAACTCCGGGCAGACCACAAATCATAGCAGTACCCCATGGATTACATCCAAACAGCCAGTCACGGAGGGCTGCTTCTGTTTCGGCAAATTCGCTGTTTACCGAAAGTTCGTAATACAAGCGTGCCTGAGTTATTGCTGCAACTACCAGATTATTCGAACACCAGATAAAAGGTATTCCATTCAGGAAAGGATCATCTTTACTTCTTTCCTGAAGATACAACAATCCTTGTCGGTAAAATTGTTTAAACTCTTCCGATACTTTTTCATTTGCATATGATCCGATAAGGAAATGGCCAAGATTTACAAAAGGATAATACTGGTAATGCCGTGCTTCTCCTTTTTCCATCCAGGGAGTCACAGGCTCCTGAATTCCATAAAATACAGCGTCTCTCAAATAAGCTGAATCATTTGTTGCCCGAAAAATTTCCAGGGCAGCAAGTTCCATATCATCAAAAAAATTTGATTCCTCATAAAAATAAGGAGAAACATTACAAGCTGTTTGAGTAAATCCGGGTTTTGTCAAACCAAATTTAAATGCTTCAACGGCTTTTTTCTGCAGCGTTTTTGAAAAGTCCGGGTCAGCTTGTTTGAACATATCAGCAGCCATTGCAAAACAGGATGCAAACTTACCGGCGATAGAAGAAACTCCGGTGGAACTGTTTTTATATTTTGCCAGTCCTTGTGGTTCTCCGGTGACAAAGTAAACCGGGCGGTTTGGTCCAAGTTCGTAGTCCGCTTTGTCGCCAACAGGCAACCTGAATCCGATGTGGTCACGGTCGTCCGCAATCTGGTTATACATTTCTCCATACGATGGATTCATTTTTAACAGCCAGTCGAGGCCCCATTTTATTTCATCAAGGATATCAGGGATGCCATTTATTCCGGGCAGGCCATTTGCCTGAAAATTATCATTATACACTTCGGGATGTTTCTTATACGCAAACATCATCTGATATAATGCATTTGCCGATGTTGTTGTGTATTGAAGATAATCGGTTGCATCGTGCCAGCCTCCTGTTACATCAATTTTTTCGCCTGAACGGGTAGGGTGGTCAACGATTATTCCATCATGTAAATGACACGAATCTTTTAAAAACGGGTTAAATCCGCATCGTTGCTGGCGCATGTAATTCAGGATAAAATCGGCAGTACCCGAATACACATTTGTATTTATTTTGATTTCCGGGGAAAGGGTATTTCCTGCTTTTAAAAAATAAGTTCCACTTTTTTCAAATTTACTGAAATCGAGCCTGTAAGCCGAAGCCATTCCCCATTCCGATGCATCATAAGTTTTTACTGTTCCCCTGAATACTTCTTCCCCGGTTTGTTGGTCTTGTATGGTAAATTCGGTTAAGATAATTTTTTCTTCAGAAATAAAAACTGCCACTTTAACCGATTCGGGTAAATAACCGAGTTGATTAATCCTTATCCATGAATTTGTTTGGGCAATTAAAACTTCCGAAATTAATACACAAAATATTAACGAAATAAATTTCATTTTATAAACAGGCAAGTTAGTTATTGCTTAAAAATAGGATTAATTATTGGTTAAATCAGTACCAAAACGGGAAGAAGTTATTCGAGGTTTATACCCAGCCTGAATCCAAAACTTTGGAAATTCAGGTTTTCAAAACTTACAACAAACCCCGCATCCATTAGCAGGAAAATATTATTCAGGCTGTAAATAATTTCACTGTAATGATTTTTTAATCCAGTTGAAAGGTAGTTTACACCAATACTTTCGCTTAACATTGTCCGGTTTACTAACGGAAGCCGTGTCAGGAAAAAATTTTCCAAATTAAAATGTGCATGCCCTTCGATAAAATAACCCGACTGAAGGCTTTTATAATAATTAAAGTTATAGAATTTATTGGCTGATTTTGAAAAAGAAATCATCTGATTGTTTGAATTAAAATATTTAAAGTCAGGAGTATACAGTTTTTTGCTGTTTAAAAATCCACCAAAAGTCAGGCTGTATTCAAATGAATTAATGCCCATGGTCAAACTTTGATTCACCGATGCTGAAATAAAATCGTAGTTTACATCGCTGCCCAACAGCTTGTCAATCCCTTTTTCGTAGTAAAGCGTATAAGTTGGTTTGTCGCTGTAAGCCGGATATTTTCTGTTATTTCTGATCCGGTATCGCTGTTTTGGTATATAGGTGAGCCTCACCTGAGCAACCGATGCCTTACTTTGCTGAGTTTGCCATTCGTTCAGGTGTCTTATTTCAGGAATATTTGGCGTGTAATCCTTGTTTTTTAAATCAATAAATTTGTAATCAGAATGGTTTTCCAACGGCGAACGCCTGGAATACTGGAATCCGGCTCTAAGCTGCAATCCGTTTATTATATCGGTTCCCCATAAAATATTGATATATCGATTTTCATAAAACTTCTGGAAATTGTCTTCAAAAAATAACGAATAAAAATCGTTTTCCATGGTACTTAAAGCCTGGTTCCTTTTAAAATCGCTGGCTTTTATTCCGCCGGTAATATTTATCCATTGGCGTTTAATACCATTGTATAAATAATAAATCCGAAAGTCAGTATTTACTTTTTTTCTCGAAAAAGCATAACCCACCGATGCTTCGGTGTAAAAACTTTTTCCGATGGTGTCGGTTAAGTTGTATGAAAACGGAAGGGTATAATTAAATCCGTCGACAGTATTAAAAGTTAAGCCAAAGGGATTAATCAGCCCCGATACTTTAAGCCATGAATTGTACCTCACACTGTCTTCGTCGTAGCGGTATATTCGGCCAACAGCCAGGTCTTTCAAATGAAATTTCCGTTTAACATTTCGTATTGAATCCTGGTATTCAGGAGTTTTCTGAACCTGTGTTAATGAATCTTTTTCAGCAAAGGACCCGTTTTCATTTTCAGTAAGCGGAATTGGCCTGATTCCAGCCCAGAAAACAGAATCATTTTTTTTGGCTCCCGGAAGAATTTTTACAGGATCAATAATCTCCAATGGTTCAGGCGGCATACTGCGTTCAACTTGTTTATTCATCAAGCGTTCAACTTTACGCATATCGCGGTTCGACAGGTTTTCCTTTTCCAGAAGTTTATTGATTTTTTTATTATCCCCTGATTCTTTTATATTTTTCTGAACAATTTCAACTTCCTGCTTTTGATTTAATACAGCATTATTGTCCGGTTCCATTTCCGGATTTTTTAATTTTTCAAAAAATGAGTGGTCAAGTTCGGGGTTCAATTTAACTGAATAGTCGGAAAGCGAAGCAACATAAACATACGTCATCCCGATACCTAAAATCTTCAGGTCGATGCTGAAATCGAGGCTTACAGGCATCCAGGTATTGTTTTCAACCAATCCGTAAAGCTGGTGCATTTTTACATCCATAATCGGCAATGTAAAATTAAGGTCAGCAGAGTGAATATTCCAGTAATCTTCTACAATATTTATTGTCCCATCAAAAACACCCTGCTGTTTATGTTTGGGAATTACTTTAATCTGGTTTATTAAAACTCCCTGATCTTCAAATACGCCAACCAATTTGAATTTATATTCACTCATGGCATTTTTCCCAACAGGTGAAACAACACCATATTCGCCTACATTATAAAGGTTGTTTGTAATCATCGACATTGGGCTGGTATTCCTTTCATCGCCTGTTGAGCGGATTGCAACAACTTTTTGTTCCAGTTTATCGGGAAGTTTAAAATGAATATTATTCATCGATTCCATAACATAGGAATCGCCCTCTTCCACACCTTCTTTTTTAAATTGTTTTTTCAGGAGTTTTGGAATTTTGTAATAGTGCCCCGATCCTTTCAGGTACAGATTACAATCGTATTCTGAAACCTGGCTTTTGTAATATGGAGCCATGGCAATTGCCCGTCGCATTACATAATATGCAGGGTCTTCTCCCGATGCCAGTACCTTTATTTCCTTGATTTTAATACTTTGGGGTTGCATGCTGATTTTTATTTCATCAAATCCTTCACCAATTGTAAATTTTTGTGAAATGGTTTTGTATCCCAGGTATTGAAATAAAATCTCCCATTCACCTTCGGGAAGTTTAAGTTCAAACTGCCCAAGGTGGTTCGAAGTAGTCCCTTTTTTTAATTCAGGAACGTAAATATTGGCAAATGCAACAGGTTGACCTTCAGTGTCGAGAATAGTACCTTTAATTCCTTGTCCTGATAAAAATAATTGTATAAAAACAAAAAAGGTCAGTAGTAAAATTGTTTTCATGTAGTTTATTTGATTCTGTTGAACAAAATAAATCAAACTTCTGATCCGAATTCGTTAACGATTTCTAAAAAGTATTAATGTTTTAAAAGAGATTAATAATATTTTTTCAGCTCTGCATCCTTAAAATAGTGTTTCAGTATCTGTTTGTAAGAATACCCTTTTTCACCCATAACAGCAGCTCCGATCTGGCAAAGACCCACACCATGCCCCCATCCGGCGCCCGTTAAAATAAACTTTTGAGGAATTCCTTCAGCAATGTCTTTATAATCGACAATAAAAGCTGAACTGTAAAGGTGCGATTCTGATAACCACTTTCTGATTTCAAGTTCCTTGCCAAAGGTCAGCGTTTTTTTTGTGCCTGTAATTTTTAATTTAATCAACCTGCCCGAGTGCCCCCGTTCTACAGCTTCCATTTTTATTATTTCACCAAAATCGATACCCGAACGTTTTTTAATTAATTCAGAAAGTTCTTTTTGCGAATATTCCACTTTCCATCGGTAAAAGTTGGTTGTTTTCTTATCAAATTCAGGTAAAACCTGCGATAAAATTTTTTTATCGGAAGTATTGCAAAAAGCGTGGGGGCTGTTTTTGATCCATTCTATAGCTTCGTCTTCCAGCCTGAGGTTAACACAGGTAGTGTCACCAAATTCTGAATCGACAACCTTTGTAAGGCACCTATTAGGTACAGGCTCCCATACATTTTCGAAATTTTCGGTAATCCCTCCGCAGCATTTCGAAAAACGGGCATCACAAATATTGCCATCATAAACCAATACCATTCCGGATGTATCTTCAACAGCCTTAAACACTTTTCCCGAGATTATTTTGGTAATTCCCTGGTAGCGCTGGCAATGGTCGTCGGCACAAACATCAAAAGTGTCGTGGTCTTCCCGGTCGTACCATCTTATTAATTCATCTTCAGTTTTTATTGTTGTCCGGTAATCAGTTCTTTCTGAAATTATTTTTTTCGATTTTTCAATCTGTGCCAATAACCAGCTTCTGGAAATTACAGCATGTGCTTTTAATAAATCAGGAGAACTTGTCGCACTCATTTCAGAAGAAATTACACTCTGAAGGTATTCTTCAAGCGGAACAAGATTAATACATCTGATTTTTCTTTCTTCCTGAATAAGTTTCAAACTCCCTTTAAACAGTTGATCTTCTTTTTGTTCCCAATGAAAATTAATTCCGATCGTTACATCTTTGAGTTGAAAGGATCCGGAATTATTTCCGGCTGTAATTATTATTTCAGGGGCTAAAGCAATAAGATGATCCTCTTTAAAAAGTGCAATATTTTCATCTGTAATACAAGCTGTGTAATCGCCAACCGGAATTTCCCTGTTATTTATGTTATAATTTCCAAAAAGAGAAAAGTTAATTTCCGCATCAGCCATTATTCCAACTGCAATAATCGGTTGTGTTTTCATAATTTCAGATCAGGAATATCGTATATTTTTTATATCCCAGTTTTTATATTATTCTAAAAAGTTTTCAAAACTATTGATATTCAATGAAACGTCATTATAAATCTCAATTATTTCTTTTTTTGTTAATTTATCGAAATCTTCCTTTCGTGGTAAAATCAGTAATCCACCCATTTCAACCGATGCTGGCCCGATAATAATCTGTTCATTTCCTTTCTTAAAAAAATGATACGGACGCTGTTTATTACGCGGGAAAATCACCAGTTGCCATTTATTATTGAAATACCTGCACAGGATATTTAACATTGGTTCCGGTTCCTGGTTCAGATATGCAAGCTTATTTAAAAGAAGATTAAAATATTGTGTTATTTCCTTTCTGCTTTCGGATTCTATAGCAATAAAATTGCGCAGGTAATTTTTGCTGGCTGATATTTTCAATTTTCCTGAATTCAGAATTGTTTCAGAATTATTGCTGATTTCATTTTCAACCGGGATAAACCCTGAAACGGCTGCCTGAAAATGAAAATGGTCGGGTGCTGAAGCTCCGCAATCCGGACCGTTGTAAAATGTAGTAAAACCTGTCAGCAACCTGCTGATAACCAGTAAATCATCTATCCTGTTTTGAATCAATTGTGGGGTATGGTTCAAAGAAGAAACTGTCAGGTGAAATGGAAAAATCGGGTACGGGTTGGTTAAAACCAGGTATTTTTCAAGAATCAGAAATCCTTTCTGTTCGGCTGGCAGGTTTTTCATACACAGGAAACAGGGGCGTTCAGCAATGGTTTTTGCATCGGTTTTGGCAGCCGAAGAACGAATCCTTTCAGGATTGAATTGAGCCAGAACTTTAAAATTATCAAAATTGAACAACCTGGTTTTAATATACTTAAGTGCTTCGAAGTTCTTTTTTACAAGTTGCCAGGTAGCCTGTTGCTGCAGAACCAATGAATTTGCCTGTTCTGATATGGTTTCAACCGAACCGTATTGTTTTAAGCCTTCAATATCAATTATGTGGTTTTTGTTCATTTTATTCTGTCATGGTGAGCCTGTCGAACCATGATTTTAAAAACACCCATTCGACAAGCTCAGGGTGACACTACATTTCAATTATTAACTTCCTGTTGCGACTGTTTACTGCCAACTAACTTTTTCCTTGCTTTTAATTCCACTGTTCTTATCCAGTCCTTATATCGGTTATGTTCGTTTTCTTTGTTTATATCAAGCGATGCATCAGTATTGTCTTCCCAACGCCTGCAAAGGTATATAGGTTCATAAATTCTCCCGATTTTCCAGGTTCTTGAAATTGCCAGTCCTACTGCATAATCTTCTCCGTAACTAACATTAGGAACCTTAATCTCTCTTAGTATGGGAGTGTAAAATGCCCTTGGAGCACCCAACCCGTTTATTCGGAGTGCGTTATTTGCCCCATTATCCGGAGTCCATTCATCGTGCCGGATGATACCCGGGGGAATTTCCTGAAGGTCGAAATTGGTCATCAGGTAAGAACCGATCACCATAGCACATTTTTCCTCATAAAATTTATCGATAATTTTCTGAAGGGTTTTTTCATCGGCATAAAGGTCATCGCTATCAAGCTGGATTGCAAACTTCCCACAATGTGGATCACAGATGGCTTCGTTCCAGCAACCTCCAATTCCCAGGTCTTTTCTTTCAGGAATAATATGAATCAATTTTCCCACATCTGCATACAAGGCTAAAACACCGGTGGTTCCATCGGTTGAATGATTATCTACAACAATCAGGTTAAAATCAAAATTTGTTTTTTGTTTTAATACTGATTGTATGGCATCATCGATTGTTTTTATTCGGTTTCTGACCGGAATAATTACTGAAGCTTCAACAGGGAAATCCTGTTTTGAAAAGTCAATCTCCCTGAGGCCTGGCTTCAGAAAAGCACCTATTTTTTTCAAATGCGACGTGCAGGCTTTTTCCATTTCGATCTGTTTTTCCCTGGCATCAGCACTAACATAGTCAAATTGTTTTTCACCGGATTTTCGGAAGTCGACCTCTTCTGTTGTAAAAAGGAGCTCCGGTATATGAACCAGCTCACCCATTCGTGAGGCATGAAGCCTTAAAGCATAGTACCCGGCCCAACGAAATTCTTTTTCATCAAAGTTTTTTAACACTTCACTTCTGAAAAGCTGTACAGGTCCAAAATTGAAATCATCGCGCAGGCTGCCTTCCTGATAATCGATAACAGGATGTGGACTTAGCTGTCCTTTTTTTAGCTCGTAATAATCGGTATAAACCATGGCGGCATTGGTTTGCTCAGCCACCTGGAAAAGTCTTACAATTGAATTTTCTGAACAGTCTTTAAATGGAGAATTAAGGTTCAATAAACAATATTCAGCAGTATTTTTTTGTATAATAAGTTTAATTGTTTGCGTCGAAAATATATTTGAAGTGACTAATGATTTTGCATTTTTGAAACGTACCTGTTTTGAAGTCAATACAAATATATTTTTGACAGCGCCTGTTTCATTCAAAACGTTTATTCTATTTTGTGTAGCGTTTTTTTCACCCGGAATTATAAAACAGTCAATTTTTTTATTCATTTTTTATTTATTAATAACTGCAAATGTAAAAAATGAATTACCGAAAACGCAGGATGAATATCATTTTCCTAATT